>JAKQBU010000225.1 GCA_029573975.1 Planctomycetota bacterium | reverse complement strand
CCGGCTGGAGTATCCAGTCAGCACCCAGCGGATGGGGGTGCGGTTTACGGAAAAAATCCGGGATGCCTTCCGCCAGCGCTGGCTGCGGATACATCGGTAAAATTTGTTCAATAACTTTTAAACTGGTTTGGGTAGAAATTTTAAAATATGGCATTACCGGTAGTAGCGATAGTAGGCCGTCCGAATGTGGGCAAGAGCAGTTTGCTCAATGCGCTGGCTGGGCGGCCGATCAGCATAGTCGATCCGACGGCGGGGGTGACGCGGGACCGGGTGAGCACGGTGGTGGAGCTGGAGGACCGGTATTTCGAGCTGGTGGATACGGGCGGGTACGGGATCGAGGATTGTGACAATCTGACGGAACATGTGGAAGGGCAGATTGCCCGGGCCATCGATCAGGCGCAGATTATTTTGTTTGTGGTGGATATCCGGGAGGGGATCGCCGCGCTGGATAAAAAAGTAGCGGAATTGCTGCGGCGGCCGGAGCTGCGGGTGCTGCTGGTGGCTAATAAAGCAGATTCGCAAAGCCTGGAGAACCACCGGGGGGAGTTTTTCGCGCTGGGGTATGGGGAGCCGATCTGTGTGTCAGCCCTGCACGGGCGCAACCGGACGGAACTGGTCGAGCGGATATTACAGGAGCTGGCGGGGCTGGATACCAGCAGGCCGCCGGAAGCGATTATGAAGCTGTCGGTGGTGGGCAAGCGCAACGTCGGCAAGAGCAGCTTCATCAATTCGCTGGCGGGCGAGGAGCGGGTGATTGTCAGCGAGGTGCCGGGGACCACGCGGGATGCGATTGATGTCCGGATCGAAAAGGACGGGCATACCATTCTGGCCATCGACACCGCCGGGGTGCGGAAGAAGGCAAAGATGGCCAGTGAGGATATCGAGTTTTACAGCTATACGCGGGCGACTCGGTCGGTGCGGCGGGCGGATGTGGTGCTGATGTTCCTGGATGCGACGTCGGAGATTTCACAGGTCGATAAGAAGCTGGCCAGCTATATCAGCGAGGAGTACAAGCCCTGCATTATCGTGGTGAACAAGTGGGACCTGGCCAAAGACCGGGCCACCACGGAGCAATACCACGAGTATATCGACAAGCTGCTGCCGGGGCTGAGCTATGCTCCCATCAGCTTTATTACCGCCACGGAGGGGAAAAATATTCAGTCGCTGCTGGACCTGGCGCGGCAACTGCACAAGCAGTCCACCACGCGGGTGAGCACGGGGCAGCTCAACCGGGCGGTGAAGACCATTACCGAGGAGCGCGTACCGTCCGCCCGGCGCAAGGTCGGCCTGCCGCGGGTGTATTATTCGACCCAGGTGGCGACGACCCCGCCGACCATTGTGCTGTTTGTGAATAAACCGGACCTGATTGACGAGAACTACCAGCGGTTTTTCGTCAACCGCCTCCGCGACCTGCTGCCCTTCTCCGAAATCCCCATCCGCCTGCTACTCCGCCCGCACCGGAAAGAGAAAGAAGAAGAATAAGTTTCGGCAGGGCTATTTCATTCGGAGTGTTGTTGCAACTATAACGCCAGCGTCAAAAGCTCGTCGTCCCCTTGTTATTGGAGAGCCAGAGCCCTCTTTGGAAGTCAATATCGACTTTTGGCGGATCCGTCAACTATAGTGCTTTATTTTCCATTGGCTAAATTAAAACGTGAATTTTCTGGTTCGAAAAAAACAAGGTTGATTTCATAGCAATCATCATTATCTTCTCCTGTACGATGATGTAATAACTGTAAGGACTTAATTTGATCAAACTTGAAATCTCTTTTCTTGCCAGTTATTCCCGGAATGATTTCTATAATAGCCACTTCTTTGTTAATCACTATTTTCTTAATTCTAAATCCGATTGTTAATCCTATTATCCCTATACAAAATGGAATTACTATTATAGCTATCCTGATAATTTGATGCCAAATCGGAAAATCAACAAGTTTTAGATCGGTACTTAAAATCACCGCCAGAATCAAAAGGCTTACGTAGAGTATATATTGTTTAATAGACCTACGCAGTTCAACTTTAAAAGGAGATACTTTGAAAAATCTCATTGTTCTCGCTGATACTTCGCCGCCATTACACATTGAGTAATTAAGTTGTTCTTTATATTCGCTCAAATATCATTTCCGTATGGAATTATAATATGAAGAAACATCTTCTTTCCTTCGTGTTCTTCGTGTTAAAACTACTCTTGTCCCATATATAATCTGCCAGCCTATCCTGTTGACCATTCCCAATGCGATTGTCTCCCATTCTACCTTTACCGATATTCCTGTCAACTATTATTTCTTCCCCCGCCTGGCAGAATTCTTTCCGGTTATTTACCGTTTTGACACCATGCCGGATTGGTGTTATCATGATGGCGATGGCCAAAACCGGTTAAACTGTGTCGATGTATAGGCAGAGCAATATGAAAAATAAAATCCCTTTGATTATTTTTGCCGTATTGTTCAGTCTAATCGCCACGGGTAGCGGGGGGATTCTGGGGTATGGAGCGGAATTTTTGTATCACGCCAGGGATCCGGAGTCGATGTTACCCGGAGGTGGTACCGTAGGGGCTATAGCCGGTTTGGTAACGGGGCTATCTTTTGTCTTTCTGGTACGAGTAGTCATCCCCGGCTGCGGTGGAAGAGAGGGTAGTCTGATCGGCATATTTGCCGGAGTTCTTTGCTCCACTCTGGTCCATGTCTATTTGATGTTCATCCATTCCGAAATCAAGTATATGCCACCGATTATCGGCGGTATCATCGGGCTGTTCACAGGCGCCTTATTAGGGGCTATCGGCGGATTTGTTTTAAAGTTCCGCCTGTTCAAAAAATAAAAGAAAGCTGGGAAAATACATATGCATAATCTACAGGAAAGAGAAGGGGAAAAGAAGCTGGGCGAGATTCCAGGGGATGAAGAGGCGGGCAAGATGTTGCCGGAGAAGGGGGAAAATGCCAGACAAGCGTCCTTATGGTTCAAGATATTAATCGGCTTATATATTGGCCTGCCTTTTTCTTTTATAGGAGGGCCGTTAGCACTGGTAGTGGCATTTGGGGTATTGGCGGCCGGCCTGGCGACGCTGGTGTTGGGGATTTTGACGCTAATCGATTGCAAAAAAAATAAAGAGCCTTTTCAGAATAATCACTTTATTGCTCCTTTGATAGTGATGCCGGTGATGATTTTTTTGGTATTATTTCTTTTTCTGGGCAACTTACGATTGTCGTTCATCGGTTATGAGAACTACCAATTAACCAGACTTAACCATGCTTTAAACCAATATGCCGAGAAAAATAATGGTCAATGGCCGGAGGCAGGCAAATGGTGTGATCTACTCAACCAGGAGGATGAATATAAAGGGATATTTGGCGATGAGAGTTTTGAATATTCAATAAATATTAATGCAATACCACTGGGAAATACCATGCCGGCAGATATGGTATTATTGTTTCATAGCAAGCCGGGTTTGAATCAGGCGGGTGGGGAGGAATTAGTTACAGAAAAAATGAAAAGAGGTCGGATTTATATTCTGTTTGGGGATGGTAAGATTAAACCGGTTAAGCGGAAAGATGTGCCTTATTTGCGGTGGCGGCTGGAGGATGATGGGATTTTACCGGTTCGGGATAATACGATGTTATTTGCCGTAGTTATCAGCATATTATCCCTGGCGGCCATTGGTTTGCTGGTTTCGCAGCGGCGGTATCTGGTGAAACACTGGATTTTCGCGGTGGGGCTGGGGATTGCCTCGGCGGCGGCAGGTGGTTTACTGGGGCAATGGGCTGAGGATCTTTATATAAAGGAAAAAGCCAGCGGGATGGGCGGGTTAGCGGGTATTATAGCAGGATTTGTGGTTGGGATTTGTTTTGTGGCGTGGCTGAGCAGGATTCGGAACCGGACGGAGAGGCAGATCAGCATCGTGGGCAGCGGGACGCTAGCGGGGGCGGTCGCGGGGATCATCTGTTCCAGCATGGTCCATTTGTTCCTGATGATTCATCATGAGGAGAGTAATCCTGCGAATTTGCTGGTGGGTATGAGTTTTGGGGTGTGGGCGGGGCTGGTTTTGAGCTGGGTGAGCTGCGGTATTCTGGATAGGCGATATAAGCAAAAAGAAGTGGAAGCGGAAGGGGTACAGGCAGGGGAAAATTCATAATGGTTTGCAATTTAAGAGTTTACAGCATAATTGGGTGAAATTGGTTTGGATTTTAAGGGATAAAGGAAGGTTTTTTGGGTAAATATACCATGAATATTCGGATTGACATTCCGAAAATTCATGGTATATTTTAGTATGCTTGAGCGACCAAAATATCTGTCCATGATACAAACCGCGTTGGGACGATCGCCGATTGTGGCGCTGCTGGGGCCCCGGCAATGCGGGAAAACGACGCTGGCACGGATGGTTTGCCAAGGGCAAAAGGCCACCTTTTTTGATCTGGAAAGCCAGAGCGATTTGCGGAAATTAGAGAATCCGGAACTGATGTTCGGCAGTCTAACGGGGCTGGTGGTCATCGATGAAATCCAGATTTTGCCGGAGCTGTTTGCCACGTTGCGGGTAGTGGTAGATAAGCTGGAGAATGCGTGCCGGTTCCTGATTCTGGGTAGTGCGTCCCCGTTTATAATCCGGTCGGTGTCGGAAACGCTGGCCGGGCGGGTGGAGTTTGTGGATCTGGCGGGATTTGACCTGGGGGAGGTCCAGCTAAAACAGGATCGGCAATTGTTTGTGCGGGGCGGTTTTCCCCGTTCGTTTCTGGCGGCCAGCGATGAAGATAGTTTCACCTGGCGGGAGGGATTTATCCGGACTTTTCTGGAGCGGGATATTCCGCAGTTTGGAATCCGGATACCTGCTCCCACGATGCGACGGTTTTGGACGATGCTGGCCCATTATCACGGGCAAATCTGGAACGCCTCGGAACTGGCGCAGTCGCTGGGGCTGACGGATAAAACCGTTCGTTCCTATCTGGATATCCTGACCGAAACGTATATGATCCGGCAATTGCAGCCCTGGCACGAAAACACCGGCAAGCGGCAGGTGAAATCGCCCAAGATCTATTTCAGGGACACTGGCATCCTGCACAATCTGCTGGTACTGCCGGATTACCTGACGATTACCGGGCATCCCAAAGCGGGAGCGGCCTGGGAAGGATTTGCCTTGGAACAAACGCTGCGGATGGCAGGGCCGGGTCAGGCGTATTTCTGGGCGACGTACAACCGGGCGGAACTGGATTTGCTGCTGATTCGTAACGGCAAGCGGTTTGGACTGGAATTCAAATTTAACGAGGCGCCGGGGGTAACCCGGTCGATGCGGATTGCGCTGGAGGAGCTGGGTCTGGAGAAGCTGCTGATTGTATATCCGGGAGAGGATATGTATCCAGCGGATGAGAAAATTATGGTTTGTCCGGTGGGTGGGGTGAAGGGATTGCTGTAGCATGAATAGAGAGATACAGCGTTGGATGAAAATCTATTCTATCATATTTGGTGTGTGCTGCGCAATTGTGGGAGGAATTTTGGGATTTGGTTCAGAAAACCTGCTATTTTTGCATAGGATGATACATCAATCACATTTTTCATACCCATATCCATATTTTCATACTTTTCCAGTCATAGGGATCATCGCGGGAATCATTTCGGGATTTGCGGCCGGGTATTTTTTTATACGGATACCGGTTTCTCTGCTCAAGAGAAAATTATCCCGCACTCGATTTCTTACTTACAATGAATTATACGGAGGTGTGGTTGGGATTCTCTGTTCCAGTGTAGTTTTTATAGTTTTGATAGTCAGCTATAAGGTGAAATTTTCGGTACCGATCATTCCCGGCAGATTGTTTGGGTTTTGCACCGGATTTATGCTGAGCGGGATTATCAGCCGTATTATTTGGGGCCGGCTTTCGGCGTGTTTTACAACTCCTGATGAGGCGGGAAGCAGGGAATCCGCATGCGGATAGGTGACTGGATACGGCTGAGTCCGGTGTTTTGGCGGTGCGTGGGGAAGCTGCCGCTGGGGCATTTGCGGTATCTGGCGGGGCAGATGCGGTATGAGAATCCGCAGCGGCATGAGGGGCGGCTGCGGATCAACAGTTTTTTCCCGCCGATTCCGTCGGCGGCGTTTGACCGGTTTCTGGCGGCGGTAATCGAGCGGAAGCGAATCCCGTACTCCACGTATTTTGCGGTGACGGACCAGTGTCCGTATCATTGCGGGCATTGCAGCTATGGGGAGCATCAGGTGGGGCGACTGGATACGGCGGGGGCGATAGGGGTGATCCGGCAGATCAAGGGGCTGGGGTCGCCGACGATCGGGCTGACGGGCGGGGAGCCGCTGCTGCGGAAGGATATTGTGGATCTGGTGCGGGCGATCGGGGAGGATACGGCCAGTATTGTGTTTACGACGGGGCATCAATTGAATAAGGAGCGGGCGGAAAAACTGCGGGAGGCAGGGCTGGGGTGCCTGATGATCGGGGTGGAAGCGGAGGAGGAGGGGGAACATGATGCGGTGCGCGGGGCGGCGGGGTCGTTTGCGGAGGCGATGCGGGCGATAGAGTATTCGCTGGAGGCGGGGCTTTATACGGCGATTTCGACGGTGGGGACGCACGAGAAGATCGGGCGGGGGTCGCTGGGGAAGATGGCGGAGCTGGCGGAGCGGCTGGGGGTGCACGAGTTCCGGGTGCTGGAGCCGATCCCGACGGGGCGGATGCAGCGGCAGGTGGCGGAACTGCCCAGCGCGGAGGAGACGGCGGCGATGGCGGAGTTTCACAAGCAGTGGAACCGGCGCAATAAGGGGCCGGCGGTGTCGAGTTTTGCCTATCTGGAATCGGAGGAGATGTTTGGGTGCGGGGCGGGGTATCATCATTTGTATATTGACGCAGTGGGGAATGTGTGTCCGTGCGATCTGACGCCGCTGGCGTTTGGGAATGTACTGACGCGGCCACTGGGGGAAATCTGGGCGGAGATGGGGAAGTGGTTCGGATTGCCGCGGTGCGGTTGCCTGATGAAGGAGCTGAGCCGGAGATGGCCGGAGGGGGCGGGGAAGCTGCCGCTGGGGAAGGAGGTGAGTACAGCGCTGTGCGGGAAATGCCCGCGGGGGGAAAAGCTGCCGGGGATGTATCAGCAGCTTTTCAAGGGCCCAGCAAATACAGGTCGGCCAGGGAAACCAGCGTAATCAGGAAAACCTCCGCATAGATATAGGGGATGGCGGCGGCGGGCGGCTTACGGAGGGACAGGAGAGTCAGCAGGATTGCGGTAATGGACGCGGCCAGGTAGAGATATTTACAGGAGCCGAGGAAATAAGGCAGGGGGGTGATGAGGGCGGCGGCAATTAGCAGGAGGCGGGCGGCGGGGAGGAACCAGGTTTTGCGGCTCCAGCGGGCGATGCTATTGAGGGACCGGACTTTTTCGTCGCCGGGCAGGTCGCGGACGTCCTTGAGCATTTCGTAGCCCAGGGCGGTGAAGAAGAGCCAGAAGGGGTGAATATAAAGCGTTTGGATCCGCGGCCCATCCGTACCGTCGGCTAGGGTAAAGGCCAGGGGATACAGGGAGGTCATCAGGGCGGCGACCAGAAGGTCCTTACAGAAGCCGAGTCGCTTGGAAAAGAGATCGTAAAAGACCAGCCCCAAGGTTAAAAGTATTATACCGATGAAAAATGGGAATCCTGAAAACCAGGCCAGGAGCAGGCCCAGCAGGAAAAGAATCATCGACCACAGGGTCGCTACCTGGCGGCTTACTTTGCGGCTGGGGAGCATCCGACGGGGGCAGTTGATGGTATCGACCGGCACATCGAAAATATCGTTGAGGACATAAGCGGCGGAAATCACACAGAAGAGAGAAACGAAGGCTCGGGACAAGGGAGTTTGTACTGCCTGTATTTGCCCGCCGGTCAAATATAACGTAATCACAAGCAACCCGCCGGCCATCGGCAGGGCATAGTAGAGGCGCATTAAACGGAGGAGGGCGGTCAGCATTTTTTCGCGATCCCGGCCAGGTAACGATGGGTAATAGGAATTTGGCCGTCTTTTAAGTATTTTTGCTCGATGATCTCGGCAAATCGCTGGAAGACGGGGGTGTCGGATTGTTCGCCGGCGGCGAATTCAAAACCGGCGGCGGCGCCGGTAGCCCGCAATCGTTCGATGGCCTGCTGGCCGCTGGGGACGGTGTAGGTTTTGCGGCCGTCCCAGCGGCAGAGCGGCTTGAGGCCGGACAGGTGAAACCATAGCTGAAGCTGGCGGCTGCCTGATAAAAAACGGAACTTCATGAGGTGGAGCAGTTTGTCGGGATTTTCCATAAAGGCCAGAAAGGAGCAGTATAAAACTCCGGCCAGCGAAAAGAGGCTGTTGTCGATGATGCCGACCTGGCCGCCTTTTTTTAATACCCGTCGAATCTGGCGTAATACCGCCAATGGCTGGGAATAGCCCAGTCCCCAGCAGCAGGTGACCAGGTCGAAGCTGTTATCCGGCACGGTTTGGACATAGGGCAGGATATCCGATTTGACGAAATCACAGCTTGAGCCGTATTGGGTCCGGGCCTGGCGGAGCATGCCTTCGGAACGGTCCACGCCGATGATGCGGGATTGCATTTTTTCGGCGAGGCGGCTGGTAACGTAACCGGTGCCGCAGGTCAGGTCGAGGGCCTTGCCCCCCTTGACCGGGGTTATCCGGTTGACTAACTCCTGGGAACGATCCCGCATATGATGAGTCCATGCCTGATCATAGGTGGAACTGGCCCGATCATAACTTTTCTCGACCAGATTCCCGGTTTGATCCGGGCTGAAGAGGAATAACCGGGCTACACGGAGAACCATTCGCAAAGGATATCTTTGGTGTTTGACATACATGTGATGATTCTAAATTATATTACCTATTTTAACAAGCCTCAATTTGCTATTTGATAAAACAGGGATATAATTAATCAGATCACTTATCCAGAATAGTGGCATTTAAAGTTAAGGAGCCTGTCATGAGTAAAGTATTGTATATTCAAGCCTCCCCGCGAAAAGAGCGGTCGTATGCCATCCGGCTGGCGAATTCCTTTGTGGAGACCTATTCGAAAGCCCATCCCGGTGATGAAATTCTCACCATGCCGCTCTTTGAGAAGGAATTGCCGGCCTTTGACGGCCTGGCGGTGCGGGCCAAATACACGATTTTGCACGGTCAGGATCATACCAGCGAGGAATTATCCGCCTGGAAAGCGGTGGAGGCGGTCATCCAGGAATTCAAAGCGGCGGACAAGTATCTGGTAGCAGCGCCGATGTGGAACTTCGGGATCCCTTACCGTCTGAAACAATACCTCGATATCCTGGTCCAGCCGGGTTATACCTTTTCCTTTTCGCCGGAGGAGGGATACAAAGGGCTGGTCATCGGCAAGCCGCTGTGCATTGCGTATTCCCGGGGCGGGGAGTATCCATATGATTCACCGGCGGACTTTCAGAAAAAATATCTGGAAACGATTTTCGGGTTTATCGGTTTTGCCAATATTCAGTCGGTAATCGTAGAGCCGACGCTGGCGGGCGGGCCGGAAGCCGCCCAGAAAAAATTGATTGAGGCCATGCGGAAAGCCCAGGCGATCGCGGAAACCTTTTGAGGCTTGCCAAATGCCTGCTACGGTTCTGCGACTGGTTTTTACGTGTTCATCAAACCAATCCGGCAAGGCAGCAGGAGTGGATGTGTTCCGCCCCTCAGCCGGTTTTATTCATTTATGATCCAGGCATAAGGATTATTTTTTGAGAAGGAATCCATCGACTTTGATTTGCAGGGTGAAAATCAAAGCGGGAAGCAGAATTACCAGATACGGCAGAAGTTCAAAGGAAAGATGGGAGGCAATGAATCCGAAGGAGGGAGGTATGACCATAACACCGAGCATCGCGGCACTGCCTTGATATCCGATCAGTGTTGCGGCTGTCACATCATCGACCCGTTCCGGTGTGGCATGCATCATTGCCGGGTAAAAGGGGGCTATGGAAAAGCCCAGTAACCAGATGACCGCCAGAGTCAGCCACGGCAGGTTTGGAATTGCCATCAGGCCACCGCAGGCAAGAGCAGACAGCATACTGTAAAAAATCTGACGTTTGTTTCCGAGCCGGTTGGCGAAAAGGCCGATCAGGAAGCGCCCAACCGTGAGCATTCCCCAATACGCCGCGACCGAATATCCTGCCATTTCCGCGGAAATTCCGCGGCATTTTACCAGAAAGATATAAGCCCAAAGGCCGGTGCTGGCCTCGAAACCCGTATAAACGAAGAACATCGCTGTGCAGTACCAGAAGCGGGAGTCTCGCTTCGGCTTCCGGTTGGCCGCGGCTTCTTCAACCGAACCGTTGGTTTTGGCCGCCGCGGCGTCATTCCAGAGCGGCAGGGTGGAGAGGAACATCAGCGAAAAACACACCTGGGCGCAGGCAATGACGATATAGCTCCAGCGCCAAGACGTTCCGGCAGAAAGCATTGTCGTCACGATTGCCGGACCGAGACTGGCGCCGATACCCCAGCAGCAATGGAGCCAGTTCATGTCGCGGCTGGTGTAATGCTTCGCCACATAATAGTTCATTCCGGTATCGATCGCGCCCTGTCCGAATCCCAGCGGAATGACCAGAAGGAGCAAACACCAGAACGCAGGCGCAAGGCAAAAGCCAAGCAGGGAAAATCCGGTTACGAAGCCACAGGCCGTCAGCAGACGTCCTGTGCCGAACTTTCTCAGGATTGTCCCGCTGAAAAAGCCGGAGATCGCCGAGCAGAAGGTCAGGATTATCGTAAGGATTCCGGCATACGCGACCGGCTGATTCAGCTCGATATGGATGCTGTTCCAGGCGACGCCGAGGATTGTGTCGGGCAATCCCAGACTGATATAACCGATATAAATAATGGCCAGAAGCAGGAGGGAACGCCTCTGTGGGGAGATTTTCGAAAAACAAGAAAGCATTTTTTATTCACCTGGAATTTTTCATATAACTTTGTATATTCTTGCTCAGCTAGCGCGATGAACATAATTTGTAATAGAATAGGAAGCCAGCCGCGATAATGCAAGATTTTTAACATGTTCGCAAAGTGAAAGAAATCGCCAGCGTGGGGATTTAATCCAACCGATGTTCCTGAAGGAAGCGGTAGAGGGTGGCGCGGCTGACTTGGAGGAGGCGGCCGGGCCGGAAACCGCGCAGAAAAAGCGGATAGAAGCGATGCGGAAAGTCCAGGTGATCTCGAAAGTATTTTAGCGTTATTCTTTGGGTTGGCTGAAAAATGGGGAATGGTGGCCGGTTCCCCTTTGTTCTACCCCAATAGAATTCCTGCTTGTGTTCCGCGCCAGGTATTGGTATCATAGATTGTGTAATATAGAAGGAGCGGAAAAGGCCGTGTAAGAATTCGAAAGGGAATAAAAACGTATGAAGAATACCAAATATCCTCGTAAAGGCACACCAAATTATCTGGTTATTTTTTTATCATTGGTACTATTCCTGTCGGGGACCATACTAGTCTGGGCCGGGAGTACCGCTGGGGAAACATCCGAACTTCCGGCATGGCTGAACCAGGAATGTCAGGTTCGCGGTGCCATGCTTTCTGAAAACTGGTGCCTGCTGATTCAGGATACATATCTGGAGATCATCGATGCTTCAAAGCCGTATCTGGAATGTTTTACCCTGAATGAGGGTACATCCTATGCCCGCCCGGCTGCCGCCACACCCGATGGAGGGGGCCAGTATGCCTATCAACTGGCGCTGATCAAACCAGGCTGTCACCATCCGACTGAAACAGATTCACCCGAGCATCTGGTAAGCAATATCAAAATTGTCAAAAGGGAATGCTCGGACCAGGAAACGTTCCTTTCGGCTGTGGCTGGTTATCCGGATGGTTGCCAAGAGACCTGGCAGATCCGCTGCGATGGCAAAAACCAAAGATTTCGTTGGTCCAGGGAAAGCACCTCACAGCAGCAGGGAAATTATGTAATCAAGATACAAACGGTTCGTGACGAAAGCTGGCTTCAACTATGGCAAACGGGCCACGGCCGGCAAATCGTGAGCAAAACCAATCCCGGCGTACTGGAGGGAGTCTATGAAAATCTGGCCGGCGGCGATTTCCAATATGTGCAGGAGGGCGTGACTACAGACATGCAGGAACTGGCGGCAGAAGCGGAAAATGAGGCTATTTTCTACAGCCCGCATCGGCAAAACTGTTTTCGCTTGGGATTTTCGCAACAAGGCTTGATTCATATTGCCAAATCGGAATGGGTCCGCAATCCGGTTTTTGGTGAGCCGTCGTGGGAACTGGATAATCAGGGGAAAAAACACGTGCAGGAATGGGAGTGTACCTGGACCAGCAATACGAATTTAACGGAGCCTGTGGACTTGGATTGCAGTTGGGGGCCGATTGCGGTGGCCCGGGATTTTACCGGGTACAAAAAATTGCAGCCAGTGGATGCAGGAAAGGATTTTGGCGCCTTTTTTGCCCAGGTTTATTTAGGTTGTCTGCCTCTGAACCTGCGGGACTATGACGGTAAGGTTTGTCCGCGTGCCAATGTGTTAATGGGCGGTGTGGAATGTTATAAATTCACCTGGTCGCGGGATAACACCTGGGCCTATGAGTTTCTTTATCTGGTTGATCCGGCGGGTGTGTCGGAATTGCTGGCGGATTATATTACTCTGCGGCAAGTACGGGAAGGTGTCGGGGGACGTGAAGATGCACTGGCGGAGTTATTAATGCTGGGGGGAAGGCATTATTATCTGACGGGGGATGTGAATTTTGCCAAAGCCCACATCGAACAGTATCATGCAGCGGCCCATCGCTTATTGTCCACCATTCCCGCCGGACAGTCGCTGCCGATCTGCACCCTCAGTTGGGACGGACAGGGAATTGTTATGGGAAAGGAACCCTATTTCACGGCGGAGTGTTATGCCGGCCTGAGCCGGTTGGCTGATATAGATGAAGCATTGGGTGATGCGGATTCCTCCATCCAATGGCGGAATGCGGCGGCAGCGATGAAGCATGCTGCGCTGACGGATTATCGGGAAGGGGGGCTGTGGCACTCAGACCGGGGAACCTTCATCAATTTTATCGACTATAAAGATCCCCAAATCAGTACGCCCCAGGGCCAGAACTGGTCGCCGGGTGGTATGAAGCCCCCCGGAATCCCGCGTAGCGAATTCGCTCTGTATGAAACTATCGTACCCATCTGGCTGGGACTACTGGACGATGAGCAGAAAGTTCGTCAAGTGTATGAATGGATTGATTCGCATTATAGTTATGCCAGCGGGCGCGGGGAACTAACCTTTCCGCCGTTTATCATTCAAAATTTTGTAGCCCTGCTGGATGTGGCGGTGCGGCAGAAATATCATGTCCCAGCCGATAATCTTCTGCAGTTGCTGACCGATCACGCTCTGGATGCCGGAATTCCAATGGCCGAACGGGCCTACGGCAGTTACGGACACGGTACCGCCCATCAGGCCCATGTCGGACGAATCTGGGACAACGCCCCGTTTTTTGCCATCGTGCTGAATCAGCATTATGGTCTGGACTATTCGTACCAGGGCTGGCTTATCCGCGAACCCCGGCCGCTGGCAAATTATTCTTTGACCCGGCTGGAAAATATCCGCCATAAGAATGCTGTTTATTCCCTGTCGTGGCAGGGAACCGGCACCATGGAGTCAATTCTGGTGGATGGTAAACCCTGGCCCACCAGACTACTCAACCTGACGGAAGGTGCGCATACGGTTCTGATCAAGCTGCATGAATAATGCCGCAATTTACTCCACCCGATGTTCCCTCAGGAAGCGGTAGAGGGTGGCGCGGCTGACCTTGAGGAGCCGGGCGGCCTTTACTTTGCTGCCCCCGGCTTTGGCCAGAGCTTTCTGGACCTGAACGGGGTTGAGCTTCCCCTGACGCGGGTAGGCCGGCAGGGGATGCTCGGCAATAAAGCGGATAATCTCCGGCGGGAAATGCTCGATTTGCAGAACCGAATCCTTGCATTTGATGAAAGCATACTGCAGGGCGTTTTGCAGTTCGCGTATATTGCCCGGCCAGGCGTAATCCATCAGGACCGGGAGGGCTTCCCGGCTCAGGGAGCGGATGGGCCGGTTCATCTCCTGGCTGAACCGCTCGATAAAATAATCGATCAGCAGCGGAATATCGTTGCGCCGTTCGCGCAAGGGGGGCAAATTGACCGGCACCACACAAAGCCGGTAAAACAAGTCCTCGCGATACTGATTTTTCTGGACCATTTTGCGCAGATCCTTATTGGTGGCGCTTATGACGCGGATATCGACCGTGACCGGCTTTTCACCGCCGACCTTCTCAAACACCCCATCCTGGAGCACCCGCAGCAGCTTGACCTGCATATTGGGACTCAGTTCTCCCACCTCAT
>JAKQBU010000224.1 GCA_029573975.1 Planctomycetota bacterium | reverse complement strand
GCTTCATCCTGAGCGGTTCACACACCCTCCAGGCGGATATTCCCGTGCAAAATATTATCGCCCTGCTGGAAGAGGCAAAAAACTAGCGCGGCGGTTTCCTTACCCGAACCTGTTTTGCATTTAATCCCGCCGCGGTTACTGAACCTGTATATCCGATCCTGTGGATGGCCGGCGAAAATACAGGGAAAGCATACCGCCCAGCCCCAGCAGCAGGCTGGCTACCGGCTCCGGAATTTGATGGATAGTGACAGTTTGAACGGGAACCTTAAAACTGACATCATAATCAAACAGGCCGAGGGAGGGGCTTCCCTCCGCCAGGGCGGTGTAAGTAATCATAAACCAGTCGCCAACAGCGGGATGGGGATCGGTATATAGATCAAAACCAGAATAAAATTCATCTTCCCAAAAATAGGCAACACTATTATGACCGGCCGCGGGTAAATATTCTGCATCGGATAAAAATCCCAAATCTCGATTGGCATCTGTCAGCAAAACACCTCCATTCCAGTAATCGGCAGCTTCGGAACGGACTATACACTTCAGGCTGGCCCCCACATTAATGTCCCGAAAATTAAATGGCGTCATGCCATCACTTTCAAAAATCGACAAGGATACCTCACCCCAAGCAACAGAACTGATACTAAAAAAGCATAGGATGTATAAAATGACTTTCATGGTTGGTTTTCTCTGTCTCCAAAATTATCATAAGTATTTTTCCGAATATCAGTTATGAAAATACTCTATCTGAAAAAAACAGGGAACAAGCATTTGAAAATAAATGGAATAGTGGAAGTGCGCACACATATGCCTCTTCTCTCTCCTGTTTCCTCCGTTGAAACTCTCTATATTCTTCTTATAGCATTTATTAGAGCCTTTGTAAAGAAAATTTCCGCTTAAAGAGGGGTCAAAAACGAGGATTTTAATGTTTTTTTCCTAAAAAAATAGAATAAGAAGTCTTTTCTTATCAATCCTGAGCTTTTGTGAACGCCTTAATTGGTACGGGGGGTTAGGGACTGCTTTATTGAGATATCGCAACTTTATGCCGGATCAGCCCCTGGCTTGTGGGATATTTATGCCGCACTATTCTCCCTAGCAACTGCTTCCTTTATAAATATTTCTGCTGTACTTCCGCAATGGTTTGCATCTTTTTGAAATCACAGATGTTATGCATGGCACGGTTTTGGGTGATAATTCCCATTTCTTCCACGGCGGCCAGCGGATTCAGCCCCCCTGCCACAATAATCCCCACCCTGCCGTGCCCTACCGGAATATCCAGCAGCGGCTGATTCGGCTTGCCTGCCATCAAAACACTGCCTAAACCAATGTTGTCGAGTTTTTGGAGGATCTTTTGGGTAGCTTCCAATGTTACGGTGGGGATTTCCCGGAAACTGGCGCCAATGGTACCGGTTCCCGTCCGAGCGGCCTGGCGAACGGAGGTCATTTTCCCCTTGATAAAGGTTTCGATCGGGTCGAGAGTGGAACCATCGTAGTTGATAATCTGGCTAAAGCGGAGAGGAATTCCTTCGTTCATCTCCAGCAGTCCACCGAAACGGCTTACCATGGTGATTCCGTTTCGCAGGAGCACCCCGTTGAGGGTTACGCTGCAAATGGTTCCCACGGCAATCTGGCCCGGCTGGATAAGCATTTCCTGGATCGTCTCCCCCGGTTCAAATATTCGTAAAAACTGGCCCATACCCAGTTTTGCTTTTACAGCCTGGATAATCTCCCCCAGAGCCTGATGGAAAGAGTCCTGCGGCAGAACCGAGACATTCAGAATGATGGTGCCGGTGAGGGTATTTTCGTCGAAATTCATCCGGTAGGTTAGCTCATCCACCCGGGCGGCGACAAAACCAACCTTATCAATAGCTACGCCAATCTCCAGTTCCTGCTGGCCGGTTTTGGTGATAATCCGGCCGCGCCGGCCCAGATTGACCGTCAGGCCAGCCTCGTCAGCCAGGCTGAGATAGTTGCGGACCATCCGTTCCTGCAGGTCGATCCCCCATTCCCCCAGGCACTGGCTGATGGCGGCACTGCCCATCGGCCTATTATTCCGCTGTAAAACTTTGAGAATCGCTAAAATTTTTCGCTTGGTGTTAATATCCATTTCAGAGCTTTCGTTACACCTGTCTAGTTAGGTTTTTCCTAATTTTATACGGCAATACGGCAAACCATCGTTGTGCTAACTCCTCATTTTATAGACAAAAATGCAAAATACAACCGGCAAAATTGCCGTATAATAAAATATTTTTTTATATTTGATATTATACAACAAAAATACGGAAACGAGGTAATCCATAATAAAAAACCATCCATAAATGAAAAATCTTGGTAAATTTACAGTTGTTTTTTTGATCTGTTTTCTGGTATTATCCGGCAAGTGATTGCCCGATAGTGTATTGAACTAGGCGAGAAGTTGATTTTAATTTTTGAGAATTGGAGATTGAAATGTCCAGGTACGTTGAGAGTGTGTTGGAAGTGGTAAAGAATCGCAATGCCGGTGAGCCGGAGTTCCATCAGGCAGTACAGGAAGTTTTGGATTCGCTGCGTCCGGTGTTCAGCCGGCATCCGGAATTCGAAGCATCCGGGCTACTGGAGCGGATCGTGGAGCCGGAACGGCAGATTTTCTTCCGGGTTCCCTGGCAGAATGATCATGGCAAAGTCCATGTGAACCGGGGTTTCCGGGTGGAGTTTAACTCCGCTTTGGGGCCTTATAAAGGCGGGATTCGTTTTCACCCATCGGTTTACATCGGGATTATCAAGTTCCTGGGATTTGAGCAGATTTTCAAGAACTCGCTGACCGGCCTGATGATGGGCGGCGGCAAGGGCGGCTCGGATTTTGACCCGAAGGGCAAATCGGACTCCGAAATCATGCGTTTCTGCCAGAGTTTCATGAATGAATTATACCGTCATATCGGTGCAGATACCGACGTCCCCGCCGGGGACATCGGTGTGGGCGGTCGTGAGGTTGGTTTTATGTTCGGCCAGTATAAAAAGCTGACCGGTCTGTTTACCGGCGTTTTGACCGGTAAAGGACTGGATTACGGCGGATCGCTGGTGCGAACGGAAGCTACCGGCTTTGGAACGGTCTATTTCTGTGAAGAAATGCTCAAAGAACGCGGAACTTCCTTCGAAGGCAAGACCGTCGTGGTCTCCGGATCCGGTAATGTCGCGATTTACGCCCACGAAAAAGCCACCCAGATGGGTGCCAAAGTGGTCGCCATGTCCGATTCCAACGGTTATATCTATGACAAAAACGGAATTGATTTAAATCTGGTGAAACAGCTTAAGGAAGTGGAACGCAAACGCATTAAAGAATATGTCAAAGAGCACAAAAATGCCACCTATACGGAAGGCTGCAACGGCATCTGGAGTATAAAGTGCGATGTGGCTCTGCCTTGTGCGACCCAGAATGAGCTGGATGGTGCCGCGGCCAAGACGTTAATCAAGAACGGCTGTCTTGCGGTAGCGGAAGGGGCAAATATGCCCTGTACGCCGGATGCGGCCAAAGCCTTTGTGGATAACAAGGTATCGTTTGGTCCTGGGAAAGCGGCCAATGCCGGCGGTGTGGCGACCTCCGGGCTGGAAATGGCGCAAAATTCCCAGCGGATGAAATGGACCTTCGAAGAGACGGATCAGCAGTTGCACCGGATTATGGTCAATATTTACAATTCTGCCAAAGAAGCGGCGGATGAATATGGTACGCCGGGCAATCTGATCAATGGTGCCAATATTGCCGGCTTTATGAAGGTGGCCCGGGCGATGATGGCTCAGGGATTGGTATAATTCACAAGTCCCAACCGGATATGGACCAGGCAGGAGCAACACGTTCCTGCCTGGTTTTTTTGTGGCTGGAGGGTATAATGGATGAGGAATGGAATGAATCATAAAAAAGAACCGCCGGCGGCAAAGGAAATGAAATATGGTTCAGAATTATAATTTGCAGGTCAGTACGGGGATTGACGGGCTGGATCGGATCCTCAAAGGGATTATTCCGGGAGATAATATAGTCTGGCAGGTCGGGACAGCGGAGGATTATCAGCTATTTATCGAGCCTTATGTTCAGTTTGCGCTGGGACGGGGCAAGGATCTGATTTATTTCCGGTTTGCCCGCCATGCGCCGCTGGTGCAGGCAGCGCCGGGGGTGCAGATGATTGAACTGAATCCGGAAGAGGGCTTCGAGGCCTTTGTGGACGGGGTTCATTCGGTGATTCGCCGGAACCGGCGGGGATCGTATTATGTATTCGACTGCTTGTCGGACCTGGCCCAGTACTGGTACAGCGACCAGATGCTGGGCAATTTCTTCATGCTGACCTGCCCCTATCTGCTGGACGTAGAGGCAATTGCCTATTTTGCTCTATATCGCAATTTTCATTCATTTCATGCCACGGCGCCGATTCTGGAAACCACCCAGATTTTTTCCGAGGTGTACCGGCATGGCGGCAAGATTTATATCCAGCCGGTCAAGGTGCTGCACCGGTATTCGCCGACCATGTATATGCTGCATGTGTGGGAGGGGGATCATTTTCTGCCGGTGACGCAGAGTGCGACGATTTCGGATGTCCTGACGTCGGTGCCTTGGCTGCAGTTGTCCAGTTCGGAATATGAGCTGGGGGTGTGGAACCGGACCTTTTTTGAGGCGGAGGAGGTGCTGTATGCCATCCGCAAGGGTGATATCACCCCGGAAGAGTCGAAGGAGCCGATGCGCCGGCTGATCCGGATGGCCATCAGCCGGGATGAGCGGGTTTCCAAACTGGTGGAGAAATATCTGTCGCTGGAAGAATTGCTGGCGGTTGGCCGGCGGATCATCGGGACCGGACTCATCGGAGGCAAGACGGTGGGGATGCTGCTGTCCCGGGCGATTCTGCGGCAGTCGGATGAGCGATGGGCGAAGGTTTTGGAGCCGCATGATTCGTTTTATATCGGTTCGGATGTGTTTTACACCTTTCTGGTGAAAAACGGCATCTGGTGGGAGCGGGAGCGGCAGAAGGACAGCGCCAGTTTTCTGGAAGGGTCCGCCCGGGCCCGGCAGCGGATGCTGGTGGGGGTATTCCCGGAATATGTGGAGAAGGAAATCAACGACCTGCTCGATTATTTCGGGCAGTCACCGTTTATCGTCCGGTCCAGTTCCCTGTTGGAGGACAATTTCGGCAATGCGTTTGCGGGCAAGTATGAGAGCGTGTTTTGCGTGAATCAGGGTCCGCGGGACAAGCGGCTGGAGGATTTCAAAACCGCCATCAAGACCATCTATGCCAGTTCGATGAGTGAGAAGGCGCTGACATACCGGTTTCATCGCGGGCTGCTGGACCGGGATGAGCAGATGGCCCTGCTGGTGCAGCGGGTATCGGGGCAGTATTACGATCGGTTGTTTATGCCGCAGATTGCGGGGGTGGGCTTTTCGTTCAATCCGTTTGTCTGGAATGAGAGTATTGATCCGCGGACGGGGGTGCTGCGCCTGGTGTTCGGCCTGGGCACGCGGGCGGTGGACCGCCGCGATGACGATTACACGCGAATCGTGGCCCTGAATGCCCCCCAGTTGCGGCCGGAGTCCAGCCAGGGGGAGCGGCGGCAATATACGCAGAAGAAGGTGGATGTGCTGGATTTCGACGCCAACCAACTGGTCCCGTATGATTTCCAGGAGGTAATCCGGCGGAATCCCGATCTGCCGGTGGATTTGTTTGCCTCGCGCGATCCGGAACTGGAGCAGATGATCCGGGAACGGGGGCGAAAAGATATATTTCCGTGGACCCTGACCTTTGATAAGCTGCTGACCCGGACGGGCTTCATCGAGGATATGCGGACGATGCTCCGGACCATTCATCAGGCGTATGATTATCCGGTGGATATCGAGTTTACGTGTAACTTTTTCGATGAGGAGATTTATAAGATTAACCTCGTCCAGTGCCGGCCGTTCCAGGTAAAAGGCGGGGGAAATGTTCCGGAGCCGCCGCAGGATATCCCGGAATCGGATTTGATTTTGAAGGCGCACGGGGCAATCATTGGGCAGAGCCGGTTCAGCGAGGTGGACTGGTTTGTTTATGTGGTGCCGTCTGCGTATAGCCAACTGCCGCTGCGGGACCGCTACACGGTGGCGAAGCTGATCGGGCAGTTGATGCATGTGGAGAGTTTGTATCAGGGCAAGACCATCATGCTGCTGGGGCCGGGCCGCTGGGGAACCACTTCACCGGAGCTGGGGGTTCCGATCTCGTTTTCGGATATCAATACAGTGTCGGTTTTGTGTGAGATTGTGGCGATGCGGGCGGACCTGGTGCCGGATGTTTCGCTGGGAACTCACCTGTTCAGCGATCTGGTGGAGATGGATATTCTGTATATGGCGCTGTTTCCGGAAAAGGAGAATAATTATTGGAATGAGACTTTTTTGGAGGGGCAGCCGAATCTGTTGGAAACGTTTCTGCCGGAGGAAAAACAGTGGGCCGGTGTGGTGCGGGTCATCGACGGCAGGCAGCAGGCATGGATCAATGCCAAT
>JAKQBU010000217.1 GCA_029573975.1 Planctomycetota bacterium | reverse complement strand
CCGGCTGGCCTGCCTCGTCCTTCACTACCCCGGCCACCTTGGTCGGACCGGTAATCTGGCACTCCAGACTCACCGTTTTCCCTTCTTCCACGGTTATCGCCTCATCCCGTCGCTGCCTCATGCCTCCTCCCTGTATGTACACACCGCGGAGCCGGTATTGGCCCGGCAGCACCCGCAGGCGTGCCAGACCCTGCGGGTCGGACTGCATGGACAGGGATTGTCCCCCCTCAGCCGGGTCGATCATTACTCTGGCTTTATCCACCGGCTGTTTGCTTTCCTCGTCGGTCACTTTTACTTCGATGACGCCGCCTTTTGACAATTCGATTTTAACGGCTTCGCTGGTCTTGCCCGCTTCCGCGGTCACTTCTACCGGCGCACCCACCCACTCCCCCAGAACTTCCTTCGGCTGAACCAGGCTGATCGTCCAGCTTCCCGCCATTAATCCCTTCAGACGGAAGCGGCCTTCGGCATCGGATAAAACCGGGTCCGGGCTAAAGGGAGCCGAACTCTGTTTCTGCCGCGCCGCCAGCCGAATCCCTGCTGCCGGTTTGCCGCTGTCTTTCTCCACCACCTGTCCTTCGATAATGGCTTCAAGGGGCTGTACGATCTTGATATCCTTCTGGCCCGGCTTAAATTGCAGGACATTTCCCTGGTAATTTCCCGGCTGGAAGGTGTTGACCGTCGCCCGGCCCGCTTTTTCCACCGCAAATTCCGCGGTCGCTTCCGCCGGCAAACGCTTAAAAACAAAACCGCCTTCCGGGTCCGTAACGGCTGTGAGCAATTTTTTTGATATTTTCTGAATCATATACCGCGGTTCATTCTTTACATTTACCACCAGAAACGCAATCCCCACCTGCGCCCCGGCAACGGGCTGGTCCACCTCGTCCACCACCCGGCCGGCCAGGTCCGCCGGTTGGCCCAGGGTGATAGTGGTTTCCAGATTTTCCCGCCGAATCCAATTGGCCCAGCCGATACTGAAACCATCCTTTTGTGCCAGAAGCACAGACTGATTGGCTTGACTGTTTTCCTCCTGGGCAGTCTCAAACGAAAAGGCCCCGTCGTTGCCGGTGATTGCCTCCTTGGTCTTTTCCACTTCAAACGAATAGGTATTTTCATCAACCAGGATTATACGATACAGTTCCACCTGCGCCCCAGCCAGCGGCTGGCCCTGCCCATCCACCACCTTGCCCGCACAGCGGACCTGGGGCGGCTGATTCGGGTCCTTTTGCACCGCTTCCGGTGTCTGGGCCAATGCCATACTGCCGGTTAAAACTACTGCCAGAACGATATTCCCAATCCATATCCCATTTTTGCGCATAACCAAACCCTCTCTGGCAGTAGGTGCTGCCAACTATTCAAAACCACAATTTTCCAAAAACAACGACCGCCGTCAATTCGGCGTTTTCTTTTTCCGCGTGACCACCGCGATCACCGCCACTACCAGGAGAATACCCAGCACAATAATCCAGTTTTTACTGGATGACGGGGGCGGCATCTGGGTGGTTTCCGTTCCCAGGGCAACTTCGGTTGCTTCCCGGACCGCGGGGCCGCTGCCCACGCTAAAGCTGTACGGCTGGGCGGTAACCTGAAACGGCCCGCCAAGTTCGACTGTTGCGAAAAATGTTCCCGATTCGGATGAAGGCTCTCGCCACGAGAGCGAACAGGTGCCGCCTCACCCATACTCCAGGGTAAATTTGCGGTCATAGGAGCCGTCCTGGTTTTTGATGCGCACGCCGGGGGCTGACGGCTGGGAGCCGTTGCGGGTAAGCTCAATATACTCTCCCAGCGAGCCGGCCGTACGCTGATTGAAATAATGTTCCTTCCCCTGCGTACGATCTTCCAGAGTGGAGACAATCGGTTCGCCAATCTTCAGATCCGTCTGCTGATCCTGTGTAATCGCGAAAATTCCCTTGTCATCGAACCAGCGGCCCGCCAGCCTCCAGTTCGCACCTTGGTCGTCTTTCCGCTCGATCCCCCAGTGTTCGATCCGGTACGTTCCCACCGGCAGCGAACCCTTGCCCTTCTCTAGCGGCACGGTGAACAGCCCATTTTCCCCGCCGGCCGCCAGCTCCGTAATGGTTTCCGGGACCTGCACCGAACCGTACTTTACGTCCTCCGCCACCGCCAGCTCGATATAGGCGCCATCCCGTGCCACCTGTAAGGCATAGAGCTGGCCGGCCAACTGGACATAATTGCCGACATAGCGGCTATCCCGCTGGTCTTTGGGACCGATGCGAATCCGGTCGCTTTCGCTGAAATTGACACTCTTGTCATCAAAGGTACCGTTGGCATTCTGATCCATCAGCATACAGAATTGCTCCGTATCCCCCACCCGGATGGGACCTTCGTACCACCCGCCGGCATAGGCATACAGCCGCGTATAATCGCTGCGGTTGTAAAACATGAAGTTCACATGGTAGCTGACCGGCTCCCCATCCACCTCAAAGGGAACCTGGACCGGGCCAAAGGTCAGCCGGTAATTGTCCGTAAAGCTGGGATGGATCGGGTTTTCATTCTCCAGATTGCCGTCCCCATCCGAATCGATATACAGGCAAACCGTTCCGGAGGTATTTTTGGTTACATCCAGAATCACCCACAAAAAGCCCCATTCCGCCAGCGGGGCATTCCATTTGGCAATCAGTAGATCCTGCCCGGCCGCCTTGGGCAGAATCAGCGGCGCCGGCTTCTCCGCTTCCGCCGGTGCGACCGCCTCATAACGCTCCGCCCGCAGGGTAAACTGACCGACCGGGTCCGGAGAGCCGTCCGGGGCAATAGGATAGCCGTTGGGGCTGGGCTGAATATAATCCAGCTTAAAAACGGATTTGGGGTACATCGCATAGTTGGCCAGTGTCACCCGTATCCCCTTGATCGGGTCATCATACACCAGCGTTCCAGCCCCCGGCACCGACGGATCAAAGGGCCAGCCCTGGGTTTGCCCGGCGCTATTGGCCAGAAATTCCGGATTGCCGTCCTGCAAACCCGTGCCATCCACCAGCGAATACACCGAAATCCCCGGTTTAGGCCCCTCCAGGCCGGTTTCCCGGCCGTCGAAGAAGAAATTCAGGCCGTAATAGTCCTGAATATCACCGGTATGCGCCATCTGGAAGGTAAAGGTCTGCTCCCGGCCAACCTCCAGCGGGATATCAAGCTGGAAATTCTCCGGATGATTGAGCCATTTGGCAGCCGAGTCAATCTCTCCCTCCCGCACCCCGATCCCCCAGGCGGTCGAGGGAAACAGGGTGGTCCAGCGTTCCAGCTCCACCACCGAACCATCCGGATTGGCCTTGAAAAAAGACAAGGCGGTCAGATGCACCCGGTTCGGATCATCCTGGCGGCTCCGATTCGAGGTAAAATTCAAGTTCTGATACCCGATATCCCCCAGTATTTCCCGCGTTTCCCGGGCGGTGCGATACTGGAGCCACTGCGGCTCCGCTGAAACCCCAGCGGGAAAGCTTAAATAAACTGCCAAAACCAGGCTTGCCCAAATAACGTGTTTCTTCATGATACGTTTCCTTCCTGGCGTTGAACCCTATTGTGATTATCCTTCGATTATAGCAAATCGCTTATAAAAATACAGACGCTTTTGCTGCTATTTTGTTTCTAAGAAAATCCCCGGTCCGGCTCTTTTTAGGCCGGCTTGCCGTAAGTCCTTTCTATACATTAAGTAATGTCATCAATTCTCACATTTTCCGGCTTGGCCTTTTCAAGATTGCCGCCCTCTGCTGCCGGGGCCGGCAGATTCAGGCACCCCTCCAGCCGCCGCCGGTAAAACCTGCTGCGAAAGGCCAGAATCATAAACGGCAGCAGGATGAGATACAAAGCTATGCCCATAACCGAACTGATAATAACAACCTGGAATAATACCGTTAGAATCATCCGGCGCAGATTCTCCTCGAAGATTACGAATATGCCCATGTAAACAAGGATGGAAGCCATGATGAAAACCGGTATCCACAATAATAAAAACAGCATGAACCGTTTGGCACCAAATTTTTTGCGGCAGCAGCGGCGGGTCAGTGCAATAGCCAGCAATAGAACGAAAACACTGATACCATACACCAGGATGCAAGGTGTTACATTCCTGTCCCATTGGAAACTGAAATTGCTAAAAATGCCGATAATCCCAACGATTGCCATCAGCAAAAATGCCAAAAAGAAGGATACCCTTCCTCTGAATCGGCCCAACCAGCCGCCCACCAGCCACAAAACAGCCAGCGCCAGGACTACCGTACTGATTAACAAACCAAATTGTTCGATACTGGAGGAGGGGATTCCCAGTACCTGGCAGAACATTCCCCACAGGGCAAAGACAACCAAAACCGGCAGCCAGATCAACCAGGCTGGGCGGCAGCGATTTTCCCGGATTAGCACCAGCATCCCAATCAGAATGGCCCACAAACCAAATGACCAAAGGTGATCATACCAGGGCCAGTCATAAAAAGCGATCCCCCGTTTGCCGAAGGTGCCTTCCTCGCCATCCTGCCAGGCTTCAATCCGTAACTTGCCAAACGCCGTAATGGGTACTCGCCACGAGTACGCGCAGGTCCCGCCTCAGCCATACTCGAAGGCGCCGGCGGCGATCTGCTTATCCCCTTGAAAAATGGCAAACTGGGGCGGTTTGTTCCTCATTAGGCTGGTATAACTTTCGCCGCCCTGACCCCTCAGCGAATAATCCAGCCGAATAATCTTTCCCTGCCGGGTGGCGGTAACATACTGATATAAAGGCCCACCAACCTTGAGTACATTCTCCTTGTCGGATTCCACCTCAATCCACAAATCACTGTAAGAATTGTATCCATTGGTTATTACATTAATTATCCGATACTTTCCGGGGGGCAGTTCGATTTTTTTCCCCGGATTCTCGAAGGACACACTCTCATTTTTTTCATTTTGCAGTACGAGCTTCTTAATAAATTGCCCCTGTATCTCCAGTTGTGCCTGCGGCGGCGGCTGGGATTCCTCCGGCTGGGCGGCTGCTTGACGGAGCGGGAAAAATCCCAGGCAAAAACCAATCACAATGATCCACCCCAAAAACTCAATTCTTTTTGCAATAAAAACGACCATCCGGAACCTCAACCAGTTTAAACACTATTTAATGTTCCGCCAGCAGCTAATGACAGGAATTATAACCGGTATGCCCTGCCGATACAAGAACGGAATTTATCGCTGCGAAAATTCCCGCCAGACCGGGGGCAAAAAGTCGATAACATCCTCAGCGGTCAGGGCGATTTCCGACCGTTCCGCCGCCGCCAGGTCGCCGGCGCGACCGTGAACATAAACCCCCAGCACCGCCGCCTCAAAGGGCGTCAAGCCCTGCCCCAGCACCCCGGCGATACAACCGGTCAAAACATCGCCGGTCCCCCCGGTAGCCATGCCGGGATTGCCGGTGGTGTTGATATAAGTTCTTTTCCCATCGGTTATTACGGTACCAGAACCCTTTAAAACCAGCACCGCTTGCAGTTTCCGGGCCAGGATTTCCGCCTGCTCCTGCCGGTTGGTGGGCAGAGGCTCACGCAGAATCGCTGCCCAGAGCCGT
The DNA here is from genome assembly GCA_029573975.1 of Planctomycetota bacterium. The sequence continues at coordinate 13,357 of JAKQBU010000217.1, read as the reverse complement.
TTCATCTCGCCCGGATGAGGTGTAAGTATAGTTTTAGCAGGCATTTGTGTTTTTCTGTGCCAGAGGCTAGCTAGGTTATTGAGACCGTCGGCATCCAAAACCACCGGCTTTTCTCCCTGCCGGAGAATACTCTCTAATAGACCCTGTAGCTCGTTCGATTGCCCCAGCCCCGGCCCTAGGGCTACTATATCATTATCTTCAATAGTAGCCAGAATTTCCGGAATGGCTTTGCTGGAGATGCGACCGTCGCCATCTTCCGCCAGGGGTATGGTCGTGGCGCAGGGGACTAGGCCGACAACCGTAAGCTGAATGGAGGCGGGAACGGCAATCCGCACCAGTCCTGCCCCCGACCGCAAAGCCGCCCGGCCAGCCAGGCTGGAAGCGCCGACCATACCCCGGCTGCCGCCAATGATTAAAATTCGACCAAAGAGGCCTTTATGGGCATCACGCGGACGGGCCGGTAATCTGGGAATCTGGGTAATTTCCTCAATCATGATTTTACTTTTCCATAGAAACAGGCTTCGACTGCCGGTTAATCAGGGCCGCGATACACCCGGCGGAAAAGCCGTTGTCGATATTCACCACTGAAACCCCCGCCGCACAGCTATTCAACATTGCTAGCAGTGCTGCAACCCCGCCGAAACTGGCCCCATAACCGATGGAAGTCGGCACCGCGATCACCGGTACCGCCACCAAGCCGCCGACAACGGAGGCCAAGGCGCCTTCCATACCTGCCACAACGATAACTACATTGGCTGACTGAAGTTGGGTTTGATAATTCAACAGCCGGTGGATGCCCGCCACGCCGACGTCGTAAATCGTAAATACCTGCTGGTTCAGGATTTCGGCGGTAACACGGGCTTCTTCCGCCACCGGGATATCGCCAGTCCCGGCAGTAACAACCGCAATGTGACCGGGAGAAGGACAAACCGCCTCCTGTTTGAGGGTAATCGCACGGGCCAGTTCTTCAAATCGGGCCTCCGGATAGCGATGGGCCACTTTTTCATAGGTTTCCCGGTCAGTGCGGGTGGCCAGGACATTATGTCCTCGCTGTGCCAGGCGGTCAAAAATTTCGACAATCTGCGCGGTGGTTTTACCCGGGCAGTAGATGACCTCCGGCAGGCCGCACCGCAGGTGCCGATGATGGTCCAGATGGGCGTAGTCCAGGGATTCAAACGGCAGGTGCCGCAGGGTATGCAGGGCCTGCTCAATGGAGACTTTCCCGTCTTTTACCTGGCCCAGCAATAATGTAAGTTTCTCTGTATTCATGCTTTATTTCCGCCGTCAGAACCCGGCAGACCCGTTTATTTTAGTCGGAAAACCGGTAAAATGCCAGTAAAACTAAAAAAAAGCTGGCAGAGTAATTTTGACATGATATAATTTTTGTCAAGTCTTTACAGAACGGATTGTTTATGGCAAAAACAAAAAAAAAGGAAGCGGGCAAGGTAGAACCAAAAAAAACTGTTGGATTGGGGCCGCTGGCGACCATGAGCGAGGTCGCCCGTCGGGCAGGCCTTTCGCGTTATACCGTTTCCAAGGTCCTCAACGGCGATCCCACCGTCAAAAAATCCACCCGCCAGAAGGTCATGGAGGCCTGCGAGTTTTTGCATTACGTTCCCAATCCCCATGCCGTACACCTGGTCCGGGGACGAACCCGGATCATCGGTCTGGTGGTCACCTCCGTGACGCATCCGTTTTACGGGGAAATCATCAAGGCCGCCGAAATGCAGGCCAACGAGCGGGGCTACCAGGTAGCCTATCGGTGCTCTTATTCCGACCACGAGAAAGAGGAGCAGATCCTCCAGTTTTTCCGGGCGATGGGCGTTTGCGGGATCCTCGTCGCTCCGGTTGTCACAGATCCGGACCGGAGTTTTTTGAACCATCTGGCGGAAAGCGGCACGATTGTCTATTTCGATCGGTACCTGAAAAAAAATTCGCACTATGTTATGAACGACAACCTCGGCAGTGCCCGCCTGGTAACCGAACATTTGCTGAGCCGCGGTACCGAACCGGTATATCTCAATAGCCTGTTCGGAACCTATAATGTGGGTTTGAAACTGCGCGAAGAAGGATATGTGCAGACCATGAAGAAGCACGGCAAAAAACCGGCTTTCATCCCGATCCCCAAATATGAAAAAGGCCTGTTGGACAATGAAAATTTCGGCTATGACAATACACTCGCCTGGCTGAAAAATGGAAATAAACCCTCTGCCATTTTCTGCGCTACTGACCTGCTGGCCCTGGGGGCCATGAAGGCAATCCACGATTGCGGCCTGAAACCCGGCGAGGATATTCTGGTGGCCGGCCACGACGATCAAAGTTTCAGTTCCTTTACCTATCCGGCATTAACCACCGTGCGGCAGCCCCGTACGGAAATCGGCCAGGCGGCGGTGGATATTATTATCGACATCGATCAAGGCCTTTCCGCCCCCAAAAAATATATCCAGAAAACGTTTCCTTCCACACTGATTGTGCGCGAGTCCGCGTAAAAAGCGTCAGACAATCCCTGTCCGACCTTCATTTTACAATAAGTAGTTTTGAATGAATTTACGCATTTTGATTCCAGAGCCAAGCCATGAAAAGTATAAATCCGGATACCCCCCAAAAACAGACGGGCCTGTCCCGGCGTAATTTCCTGCAGAGTACCGCGGCCGTGGCCCTGTTTACCTATGTACCCAAACGGGTGTTGGGCCAGAACGGCCAGCCGGGCGCCAATGAAAAACTCAACATCGCCGGCATCGGTATCGGCGGGCAGGGCAGCCATGATATCGACCAGTATGCCGGCGAGAATATTGTGGCACTGTGCGATGTGGATGAGGCCCATGCCGCCCATGTATTCAACCGCTATCCCAACGCCAAAAAATACCGCGATTTCCGCAAGATGCTGGACGAGATGAAAGAGATCGACGCGGTGGTGGTGGCCACACCCGACCATTTACATGCGACGGTGTCCCTGTGGGCGATCCAAATGGGCAAGCATGTGTACTGCGAGAAGCCGCTGACGCATACGGTGGAGGAGGCCCGGCGACTGGCGGCGGCGGCCCGTCAGGCGAAGGTGGCCACCCAGATGGGCAATCAGGGTCAGGCCTCGGAAGAAACCCGCCGCCTCTGCGAAATGATCTGGGCGGGGGCCATCGGCGGCGTGCGCGAGGTTCACATCTGGACGGATCGCCCGATGCAGGGCATGTTCAACTGGTACTGGCCGCAGGGAGTGGACCGCCCGTCGGATACCCCAGCGGTACCCGATACGATGGACTGGGATTTGTGGCTGGGTCCGGCCCCGGTCCGGCCGTATCATCCGGCCTATGCCCCGTTTCGCTGGCGCGGCTGGTGGGATTTCGGCACCGGGGCACTCGGCGACATCGGCTGCCATGCCATGGATGCGTCATTCCGGGCCTTGAAGCTGGGGCATCCGACCAGTGTCGAGGCGAATTCCACGCTGGTGAATGAAGAAACCTATCCCGCCGCTTCGATGATTCGCTATGAGTTCCCTGCCCGCGGCGATATGCCGCCCGTTCAGCTCAACTGGTATGATGGTGGCCTAAAGCCCCATCGCCCGGCGGAATTGGAGGAGGGCCGGGCATGGCCGGACAACGGCGCGATCTTTATAGGGGAGAAAGGTATAATGTATGGCAACCGGCTTATCCCCGAAAGCAAAATGCAGGAATTTACTCCCCCGCCTGCCACCCTGCCCCGTTCACTGGGCCATTATCAGGAGTGGGCCAACGCCTGCAAGGGCGGCGCCCCAGCCGGTTCCAACTTCGACCATGCCGGCCCGCTGACCGAAGTCGTGCTGCTGGGCAATATCGCGCTGCGCCGCAGCCTGAAGGAAAAACTTACCCAGATACGCCTGCATTGGGACGGTGATAACATGCAGTTCACCAACCTGCCGGAAGCCAATCAGTTCCTCCGCCGCGAAAACCGCCCCGGCTGGACTGTGTAAGCCTCGCCGGCGCAATAGCCCCCAATGACATCCCAGCGGCAAGCCGGTAGAAAATCTTCTGACTGCCGGTTTATTCACATCAGGTGCAGAAACCGCATGGGGTCAGCGTTTTATCTTTTGATTTGCCAAAAGTGTCAGACAGACGCTGCCGCCCTGTTGCTAGGCGAAAAGGATTTCATTGTGGAGATGGGAAAAATATGGTAAAAGGTGGGAAATAGTAAATACGATAAAGCAAGAAAAGGCCAATACATAAATTGGAGCATTGCCCTGGGCAATGGCTGATTTTCAGGAGTCCCAAGAGATGGACATGATCGCAATCGATATAGGCAATAGCACGGTGAATCTGTCGGTGTTTGTGAAGGAGCAGATGAGTCCGGCGGAGCATCTGGGGCTGGCGGAGCAGGGTCGGCTGGGGGAGGTGCTGGCGCGGTTCCGGGGGGTGTGCGGGCCGCAGCCGCTGGGGGCGCGGACGGTGCCGGTGGTGGTCAGTTCGGTGAACCGCAAGAGCCTGGCGGTGGTGGAGGCGGCGGTGCTCAAGGGGCTGGATCAGCGGGTGCTGCTGGTGGGGCGGGAGGTTCCGCTGGGGATGAAGCTGGCGATTGAGAATCCGGAGACGGTGGGTACGGACCGGCTGCTGACGGCGGCGGCGGCGTATGAGGTGGTGCAGGGGGCGGTGGTGGTGGCGGATTTCGGGACGGCGACGACGATTGACTGCGTGAACGAGCAGGGGATCTTTCTGGGCGGGGTGATCATGCCGGGGCTGCATCTGGCGGCACGGAGCCTGAAGGATTATACCGATGCGCTGCCGCTGGTGGAGCCGGCGGTGCCGGAGTTTGAGATCGGGATCAATACGGAGATGGCGATTCAGAGCGGGATCTATTACGGGGCGATCGGGGCGTTGCGGGAGCTGGTGGAGCGGTATGCGACGACGCTGGGGAAGTGGCCGCAGGTGGTGCTGACGGGCGGGTATGCGGAGCTGATTGCGAAGAAGTGCGACTTTGCGGATTCGCTGGCGCCGGATTTGTGTTTGAGCGGGCTGTATCTGGCGTATCAGCAGTACCAGGCGGCCCAGGAGGCCCAGGAGCAGGGATGATGCGGGCAGCCTTGATGACTCCGGCGGGGACGGCGGGGATTGCGGTGATCCAGATAAAGGGGGCGGGATGCATCGCGGCGGTGGCGAAGATATTTCGCGGGCGGTCGGGGCGGCAGGTGAAGCTGGGGGAGGAGCCGGGGCGGTTGTGGTTGGGTGAGATATACGATGAACAGGAGCCGGTGGACCAGGTGGTGGTGGCGGCGGATAGCCGGCGGGAGGAGGTGGATATCGATTGTCACGGCGGGCCGCGGATTGTGCAGCGGATTTTGCTGCTGTTGCAGAAGGAGGGGGCGGAGGTCGTGAGCTGGGAGAAGATGATCGGGGGACGGTCTATCCGGGAGGAGGTGGAGTTGTATCTGCCGCGGTGCCGGACGCGGCTGGGGGTGCTGGCGATCGCGGCGCAGGAGCAGCGGGCGCTGGGGGCGTGGGCGGCGGAGCTGGCGGGGCGGCTGGAGAGGCGAGAGTGTGAGCCGGCGGAGGCGCGGTGGCGGATGGAGGAGGTGCTGGGCAGCTTTAAGCTGGCGGAGCGACTGCTGCATCCGGCGGCGGTGGTGGCGGCGGGTGCGGTGAATGTGGGCAAGAGTACGCTGTGCAATGCGCTGGCGGGGCGACGGCAGAGTATCGGCTCGAACTTGGCGGGCACGACGCGGGACTGGACGGCGGAACTGGTGGATATGGAGGGGGTGCCGGTGAACCTGATTGATACGGCGGGGCGGCGGCAGGAGGCTGAGGATGAGTTGGAGCGGGAGGCGATTGGGCGGGCGGAGCGGCAGGCGGCGGGGGCGGATTTGGTGCTGGTGGTGGTGGAGGCGGGGGCGAAGGCGGCGGAGCAGGCGGAGGGGCAGCTTGCCAGCCTGCCGGCGGGGAAGCCGTATATCTTGGTGGTGAATAAGATGGACCGGTTGGGAGAGTATGGGCAGGTGGACGGCTGGGTCGGGGTATCGGCGCTGAAGGAGGAGAATCTGGAGCGGCTGCGGCAGGCGATAGCGGCGAAGCTGGGGTTTGGCGGGTTTGAGCCGGAGCGGCCGCTGGTGTTCACGCGGCGGCAGTATGAGTTGCTGCGGGCGGCGCTGGGGAGTGCGGCGGCGGAGATGGCGGAGCAGCTGCGGCGGGTTGTGGACGAGGGGGAGTAATTGGGTTGACCGGGTGGGATGGGGGGATTATCATGGTATGTTGGAATTTTTTATCGGAGATGGAATCTATGAATAAGAAAGTGAAAATGCCAAAAGAGAAGATCGCTGCGTTTTGCAAGCAGCATCATATTCAACAGTTATCGATATTCGGCTCGGCGCTGCGGGATGATTTTGCCGCCGGTAGTGACATTGATGTGCTGGTGGAATTTGAAAAGGGGCATGAGCCGGGCTTTGCGTTTTTTGATATGCAGGTGGAATTGTCCGAGCTGTTGGGGCACAAGGTGGATTTGAATACGCCGCAATTTTTGAGCCGCTATTTCCGGGATACGGTAATGGAGCAGGCGGAGGTGCAATATGTCCAGGGACAAGGATGATTTTCGTTTGCATCACATGTATGATGCGGTGGTCAAGGCGATTGAGTTTACCAAAGTGCGTAAGCGGGAGGAGCTTGATAAAGATGAATTGCTGGCATTGGCTTTGGTTCGACTATTAGAAATTCTGGGTGAAGCTGCCAAAGGAGTGTCTGAGCCAACACGAAACAAATTCCCAGCAATTCCGTGGAAATCAATAGCAGGAACCAGAGATCGTTTAATACATGGTTACTACGATGTTGATCTGGATATTGTCTGGAAGATTATTACAGAAGACCTCCCGACCTTGAAAACACAATTGGAAAAGGTTTTGGCCAAGCAGCCTTGAGTTTCTATGGAAGAGAATACGGACAATACGAAGCTGACGCCGGCGATGCGGCAGTATATGCATTTTAAGGAGCAGTATCCGGGGGTGGTGCTGTTTTTCCGGATGGGGGATTTTTACGAGACGTTTTATGAGGATGCGAAGCTGTGTTCGCAGGTGCTGGGGATTGCGCTGACGTGCCGGAACAAGGGGGGAGAGAACCCGGTGCCGCTGGCGGGGGTGCCGTATCACGCGGTGGATGGGTATTTGCACAAGATGATCAAGGCGGGGCACCGGGTGGCGATCTGCGAGCAGATGGAGGACGCGGCGCTGGCCAAGGGGGTGGTCAAGCGGGACGTGGTGCGGCTGGTGACGGCGGGGACGCTGACGGAGGATTCGCTGCTGGAGGAGCGGCGGGGGAATTATCTGGCGGCGGTGTGTTTCGGGCGGCAGGCGGCGGGGAAAGGCGGCGGGGCCGGGGCGGAGCGGGAGCCGGCGGGCCTGGCGTGGGTGGATTTATCGACGGGGCAATTTTTCGCCGAGACGGTGGAGCGGCGGTATGTGCTGGATGAGCTGGTGCGGATCCGGCCGGCGGAGTGCCTCTTGAGCGAGGAAGCGGAGGATGTCCCTGTTAAGTTCGGCGAGCAGTTGCGCGATCTGACGGGTGCGGCGCTGACGAAGCGGCCGGGATGGGTCTTCGAGGGGCGGCAGGGGCTGGAGATGCTGAAGAAGCATTTCGGGACGGCATCGCTGGAGGGGTTTGGATTTTCTCAGGCGGGAGCGGCAGTGGCGGCGGCGGGGGCGATCATCGATTATCTGAACGAGACGCAGAAAACGGCCCTGGGGCACATCTCGCAGTTGCGGAAGGTGGTGCGGGAGAGGTTTCTGCAACTGGACCAGACGACGCTGCGGAGTCTGGAGGTGGAGCGGACGATCCGGGACCATGCGGCGGCGGGTTCGCTGCTGCACAGCATCGACAAGACCATGACGGCGATGGGGGCGCGAAAGCTGCGGGTGTGGATTTGTTATCCGCTGAACGAGCTGGCGGAGATCGAGCGGCGGCAGGACGCGATCGCGGAACTGGTGCAGGCGGAGGAACTGCGGGGGGATTTGCGGAAGTGCTTTGCCGAGGTGGCGGATATCGAGCGGATCACGACGCGGATCAGTACCGGCCGGGCGATGCCGCGGGATTTGCTCAGCCTGGGCGGAACGCTGCGGCAGTTGCCGGCGATCAAAAAGGTCCTGGACTGGTGCAGCGCGGAACTGCTGATGCAGTTGGCCCGGCAGTGCGATACGCTGGAGGCGACGGCGGATTTGATTGAGGCGGCGATTGACCCGGACGCGGGCCTGACCTGCCGCGACGGCGGCGTGATTCGCAAAGGTTTCGACGAGGAGGTGGACCGGCTGCGGAGCATCGGCCGGGACGGCAAGACCTGGCTGGCGGAGTATCAGCGGAAGCTCATCGAACAGACGGGGATCAATTCGCTGAAGGTGGGATTCAATAAGGTGTTCGGCTATTATGTGGAGGTCTCGCATGTGCACCGGGAGCGGGTGCCGGCGGAGTTCGTGCGGAAGCAGACGATCAAGAACGCCGAGCGGTATATCACCGACGAACTGAAAAAGTATGAGTCGGAGGCCCTGACAGCCGAGGAGCGGTGCAAGCGGCGGGAGGAAGAGTTGTTCGGCCAGGTGCGGGGGCAGGTGGCGGCGCAGACGCTGCACTTGCAGCAGGTGGCGGACGCCCTGGCGAAGATCGACGTGCTGGCGGGGCTGGCGCAGTTGGCGCGGGAGCGGAACTACTGCCGGCCGGAGCTGCACGAGCAGAAGGAACTGGTGATTGCGGAGGGGCGGCATCCGGTGCTGGAGGCCCAGCTTGCCAGCCAGTTTGTGCCGAATGATGTGGCCCTGGGAGGCGGGCACGGGGACCTGGCGATCATCACCGGCCCGAACATGAGCGGCAAGAGTACCTATATCCGGCAGACGGCCCTGCTGGTGCTGCTGGCGCAGACGGGCAGTTTCATCCCAGCCAAAACTGCCCAGATCGGGCTGGTGGACCGGATCTTCACGCGGGTGGGGGCCAGCGATGAGCTGACGCGGGGCCAGTCCACCTTCATGGTGGAGATGACCGAGACGGCCAACATCATCAACAACGCGACGGAGCGGTCGCTGGTGATTCTGGACGAGATCGGGCGGGGGACCAGCACGTATGACGGGCTGGCGCTGGCGTGGGCGATTACGGAGCATATCGCCGCTCAGGTGAAGTGCCGGACGCTGTTTGCGACGCATTATCACGAGCTGACGGAACTGGCGGATTTGCTGGGGAATGTGAAGAATTACAACGTGGCGGTGCGGGAGTGGAAGGAGGAGGTGGTGTTCCTGCACAAGATCGTACCGGGCCGGACGGACAAGAGCTACGGGATTCACGTGGCGCGGCTGGCGGGGATCCCGCGGCCGGTGCTGAAGCGCAGCCGGGAGATCCTGGAGGAGTTGGAGAATAATTTCGCGCGGGAGGCGCATGTGCCCCAGCTCGGCGGCCGGCTGGAGCAGAAGCAGGACCGGCAATTGCTGCTGTTCGATAACAGCCCGCCGGATCCGCTGCTGGAGCGCCTGCGGCATACGGATATCAATAATCTGACGCCGATGCAGGCGATTAATCTGCTGCAGACGATTAAGGAGGAGTTGGAGAATCGATAATAGGAGATACATATATTTTTCAATAATGAATTATGCCTTTTGGAAAACATTACAGTGTCATTGTTATTTGGCACCTTTATGCTACTCTAAACTCCTAGTATAAAAGAAAAGTGATATGGAAACAACAATCCCAATCCTTTCAATACTAATCGGAATGATTATTGGTAATTTTATAGGGAGTTGTATTGGTGCGATATTACTTCGGGCAGCTACTAAATGGGTAATAAAGCAGGAAGTTCCTTTCATTAGGGCTTATTGGACAATCTATCTTTCTTTTGTTGTCATCTTTTTGATTTGCTTTTGTTTAGGCCTTATAGTTGCTTCAAGTACTGGTATCAATGTTGAAATAGTAAGATTATCACCTTGCATTCTTATCCAACTAGTTGTTTTAATTACAAGTATTTCGGGGCAGATAATTTTGCTGCCAGTGAGCATTCTCATTCAATCCTTGGTTATTGGCTGGCGTCTTCATATTTCGTTTGGAAAGGCTTTACTTGTTAATATCACAATGTTAGGCATTGGAATAGCAGTTTTTTTGGGCATGGTTTTTTTTGCAATTGTGTTGATTTGGTGTTTATGGCCTTATGGATAAGATAGTCATGAAGGATAAAACAGAATATAATAGATCAAGTGATATCGATATCCAGCGGCGGAAATTTTTGAAGCAATCTTCGATAGGAGCGATGGTGATGATGGGTTCGCAAACGTCTCTGACGGCTGCGCTGGCAGAGGGCAAGCATATGGCAGCGGATGATTTTCGGGAAAAGCTGGGGGAGTGCCTGGGCGGGCCCTGGCCGCAAGCCTGTGACCTGCGTCCCCAAGTCCGCGAGACCATGCAGAAGGAAGGTTATCGCATCGAATCGGTTTCGTATGAGGTGGAGCCGGGGGAGCGGGTGCCAGCCCTGCTCCTGATTCCTGACGGCGTCGATGCCAGCCATCCGGCCCCGGCCATCGCCGTCTGGCACCAGCATAACGGGGAATATCACCTCGGCAAGAGTGAGCCGGCCGGCCTGCTGGGCAATCCTATGCACCACACCGGCGCGGCCCTGGCCCGGCTGGGGTATGTGGTTCTCTGTCCGGATGCCCTGTGCTTCGAGGAGCGGCAAAACGAACATCTGAAAGGGAATTCGTACGAGCGGTTCGAATTTCTGCGGTATGTGGTTGCGGGGAAGTGTATGGCCTGGAAGAATATCCTGGATATGCGCCGGGCCATTGACTACCTGTGCAGCCGCGGGGAGGTGCAAAAGGAAAAGATCGGCTGTTACGGCCATTCAATGGGCTCCACCCATACCTGGCTGGTGGGCCCCTGGGAGCCGCGGCTGAAATGCCTGGTGGGAAACTGCTGCCTGCCGACCTATGCCGCGATTCATCGAAATCATCTCATCCACTGTTTTCCCAATTTCATCCCCGGCCTGTTCCAGTATGGCGACACCCCGGACATCGTCAGCCTGATTGCCCCCCGGCCGCTGCTGCTGAACTTTGGCGCAGAAGATGAGGGAAGTCCCATCCAGGAAGTCAGGGAGGGTGTGAAATTAATCGCGGAAGCCTATAAAAACCAAAACGCCGAAGATAACTTCAGTTATTTCATCGAGGAGAAGACCGGCCATGTCCTCTCCGAACAGATGTGGACAAGGACCGGCGATTGGTTTAACAAGCATCTGCGCTGAGCTTTATGGATCTTGAAAAAGCTATATTGAACTATACAAAAGCTGGGCGGGCCGTATTTTTCCGGTTATGCCGCAGCATCTGGCGGCGGGCGATCCCCCATAGCCAGTCCCATAACGAGCCGGACTGTAAATCCAGGCGATCCGACATCCGGTTGGCAGCCAGGAAGGTTTCCTGGACAATATCCGCCACTTCCATGGAATCCCCACCCGTTAGCAGGGCTACACGCCGCCGGATATGGGTGGCGTAAATTTCATAGAGCAGCAATCTGGCTTTATGATCCCCGGCACGCAGGCCATCAGCGATTTTCCCCTGAATCTCACTATTCATGCCCAATGAATCCATAAAAACCTCGAATCACCTCAAATGTAATAACCAGATACTTCTCCCTCTGAGCCTTCCAGATTTCTTTGATTCACGCTAACTATTCTAAAAGACGCAAAAATCAACGAAATGTTGCAAAGAAATATAAATTTTTACACTATAAAATCGTATTTTCATTCAATATTAATCAACATTTATCTATTTTATAGATATTTCATAAATATTTTTTAATTATATATTTATAGTTATTTAACTAAGACAATTAGTCTTTGGGAATTTTTGGAATAAACTTGATTTTTCCCCAATTTTGTCGCAAAATATAGTAGTAGCAGGCAATTACTGCGGTTAAGGTTTTCGAGGTCCGGTCATGGCTAAAAATATATGCCAGGAACTAAGTGATTTGCTCAACCAGGCTCGCTATGCCCCGGAACGACAACGGTTTATGCAGCTTGACGCCTGCGAGACTTTGATTCGGCTGATCGAACCTGGTAAGACCTATCCCTATGAATTTGTTTGTTTCCACCTGACCGGATACCGTCCGAAAACGGACAAAGCCGGTCGGTTGCTTTCCTACGAGCAACTATTATCGGACCTGCCATTCTATGCGGAGACTCTCAGCCGGACTATGAAAATTCCCTCCGGTGGTGTCGGGCAGAAAGTCTATACGCGGGAATCGCTGGCCCGCCGCTTCCGGGTCTGCCCCAAGACGCTAAGCCGCTGGCAAAAACAGGGCCTGATTGGGCGGTTTCTGGTGTTTCCGGATGGCCGGATGAAGGTGGGGTATCTGGCCGCCAGCGTGGATTATTTTCTGCAAAAAGAGCGGAAACGGGTGGCGCGGGGCAAGAATTTTTCCCTGCTTACGGAATTGGAAAGACTGGCCATTCTGAAGCGGCTGATCCGCTGGGGCCGCCGATGCCCTGGCCACCGGCAGGAGGCGATCCGGCGGACCGCCCGGAAATTCGGCCGGTCCGCGGAGACCGTCCGCTCCATCCTGGAACGGCACGAAAAACAGATGCAACGGCCATTTCCGAAAGAGGATGCGGCTGAGGGGGGCTTGTTTGCTAAGCGGCCGACCGGTATCAACCCGGAGGAACGGCGGGAAATCTGCGATCTTAATGAGCAGGGAATCCCGGTGGAACAACTTATGCAGCGGTTTGGCAGGAGCCGGACGAATATTTATTATGCTATCAATCTGGAGCGGGCACAACGGCTGAAGAACATACCAGTCGAATTTATTTCCTGCCCGGAATTCGATGACAACTCTCTAAAACAGCAAATTTTAGAACCGCCATCCGATCTCTTTGAACAGGCAGATAAAATCCATTTGCTCCCCATACCGGCCAGCCGGTTCAAATCCGCGCAAGATCTGGATGTGTATGTGGCGGATATTCAAGATACCAGTCTGCTGAATCATCGGCAGGAGATGTTTTTGTTCCGGAAGTATAATTATTTGAAGTGTTGTGCCGCCCGGCTGCAGGGGAAAATCGATCCGCAATTTCCGCAGGCGTTGCTGCTGCGGCAGGTGCAGTCTTTAATGCAGCAGGCCCGCCAGATCAAGGATCTTTTGATTCGCAGTAACCTGCGGCTGGTGGTGGCGGTGGCCCGCAAACACACACGCCATGAGGAAGAGATGCTGGACCTGATCAGCGAAGGCAACATGGTGCTGATGAACGCGGTGGAAAAGTTTGATTTTTCGCGGGGCTTTAAATTTTCCACCTATGCGACCTGGGCGATTGTCAAGCGGCTGGCCAGCCATTATCAGACGAAAAAAGCAAAATTCGTGGAACAGACCGCTGATGAGGCATGGATTGAGGTGGCGCAGGATTTGCG
>JAKQBU010000184.1 GCA_029573975.1 Planctomycetota bacterium | reverse complement strand
CCCACCACATCCGCCACATCTTCCACCAGTTCGGGCAGACTCACGCCCGCCGAATACGTCGCTTTTCCTGTAAATGCCATACCTTCATCCTTTCCTTGTTACAATTTCTCTTTTCGAACCACACACAACTATACACTTGTTCACACAATTACCTCATCACCCGCCGCATCCGCAGATATTCCTGCACATCTCTCCGGCTGCCGCTCTGCGACGCCTTCATCGCCTGCTGGCCCAGCGCCGCTTTCCCATCCGCCCGCCGCCGCGCAATCCCCGCCGTCGGCTGGCCCAGTCCCGTCCCCTCTTCCTCTTTCCCGAACAGCCCCGGCCGCTGCCGCCGCAACTGCTCTACCGCCTCCTTTGCCTCCAACTTGCCCCCTTCCATCGCCTTCTCCACTAGCAGCCGCGCCACCTCCGCATCCGTCACCCCCGCCCTCTGCAACTGCCCCTGGATTTCATTCTCCCGCTCCGCCCTCCGCAGCTTCTCCTGCAACTCTCCTTCCGCCTCCTGCCGCCTGGCCACCTCCTCCGCCAGCCGTACCGCCTCCTTCTCCGCCGCCTCTGCCCGCTGACGATACTCACTCACCTCTTGTTCCACCGCCTGTTCCTTCTCTGCCATACCAAACCTCCATTTCTTTTTACTCTGAAATATTTGCTTTTTCTTTTAGTATCCCAATTCCTTCAAAACCGTCTCCTTCGCCACGCCCAACTGCACCTTCAAGCTCGCCTCCTCCAGCCGCTCCATCGCATTCTCCGGCAGCGGACTGGGCCAGTAAATTTCAATCTCCCGCTCCTCCGGCCGCGTCGGAAAAATCCCGCCCGCGTCCAGTCCCCGCAAAACCAGCCGGCAGATTTCTGCGATCCCCTTCCCGTAACTCTGCCGCTTCCGTTCTGTCTTCGCCAGCATCCCCATCATCGTAATCTTCAGTGCCACCGCACTGGTCAAATTCCCCAACCGCCCCTTGATAATCCCCGCCGCCGCGGACGATACCCCGCTGGTCTTGTCCAGCGCCTCCCGGATTTCCTTGATATGCGCCAGCTCCCCCTCGCTGCCGTCATCCCCACCGAATTCCTCAATGCTCGCCTCCGGATTCTCCGTGCTCCACAGCCGCCCCGGACCCACTACCCGGTCCTCAAACCCGTCAATCCCCTTCGCCAGGTACATCTTGAAGCTCTGGAACGTCACCCGGTTCGCCCGGTCGCTCAGCCGCGTGTTCAGCTCATCCTGCAGCGGAATCAACGGCTCCACATCGCTCTGCCCCTCGTAATGCCCCGGCAGCGGCATATTCTGAATATGCACCACCGGCACCGCCCCCAGCCGGTTCCGACCTTCCCCGATCAGACGCCCGTCCCGGTACCGCTGCCACCACTCCGCCCCGAGTACCTCCACATTATGGCTCTCCTTCTGCCGGCCTATTTTCTGTCCCCGGTAATTCTCCGCCTGCACCCCATCCTCGCCCCCGCCCAGCTCATTGTGCTGCTGCCGGAAATGCTGCACGTAGTACCGGATCTTCTTGTAATTGTCTTCATCCAGGATAGGCAGACTCCGCGGTGCCTCGATAGCCTCCAGCATGATATGTTTGGCTGCTTCCAGCACCTCTGCAAACGTTTTAGGCCCGGCCCCCGCGGAATCGCTTACCCCGAACACCTCCTCTCCCATCCGCACAATCACATCCACAAATCCATACACACTCCCCAGCAGCGCCAGCTCCTGCAAATAACTCGCCCCGCCGTTCGCCTCCAGCACCGCCTGCAGGATCCGCTGGATCTGACCGGCCCGCTCCGCCTCCTTCGCACCAGAAGAGATCAGCACCGGCTTGCCGAACAGAAAGTCCACCATCCCGTCGATCCGCCAGGCAATATCGTTCTCGATCACCACTTCCTTCCGCTGAATGCCCTCCGCCTCGCTGCCGTTCAGGATGCCCCCATAAAAACTGCTCCGCATCCCCGTAATCCGGCTCGGCAGCCCATACTCCTGCGCCTGCCGGTAGGGCCTGCGATTCTCCCCGCCCGCCAGACTTGCCTGCTGCCTCACGCCCGTCTCCAGGCACTCATTGCGGTAATAACTCCACAGCTTGGCGTAATACAGGTTCGCCTCCACCGCCTGCTCCTGCACCAGCCAGCTCACATACGCCTCGTCCAGCCGCCCGCCGCTGCCCTTGAATACCGAAAAATCAAATCCCATCGCCATACCCTCAATTCATAATAATTTTTGCCAACCGCCTTACCGAACCTTAAAAACCATCCCGGCCCCAGGCCGTTTCCTCAATTTTTGCTCTTTGCATTTTGCTCTTTAATTTTTTTATGCCTCTCTACCCTTGGGCCTATGTCCACGACTGCGCAAGGTTTTTCCCATTTTTTTTCCTCCAAATTGCCGTAAACCCCTGTCAATCCTCAGCAAAAATTTTTTTACTTTGCGCAATTTTGGCCATTCACCGTGGCCGTTTTTGCGCAAATTTCACGTCCGATAACCTGAAATCCGGCCAAAAATGCGCAAAAAAAATCCCCCGCCGAAACATAGTAAATTGGTAAGATAGATAAACGATTACCCCCTCTTCCCGCCAACAACCCGCCTATCCGGTTTTACGCCCCCGCCGAACCCGCCTGGCTGTCCCGCCAGAATCTCTGGGCCGTCGCCACAAACAAATCAAAATCCCCCTCCACCACCCGGCTCCGTGGAATAATATGAGCCTGAAGCGGTCCAATATAAATAAAGGCCATATCTCTTTCTACGGTAATCTGTTGGATAGCGGCCCATTTACCCCACCATTCATTGAGGTCTGTTTTCTCATGCATACCGTCGTTGGTTATCTCAAGAAGATGCTCACAAATAACACTTTTTGTATCCTGTTCCAAAAAAACTTTCTGGCAAACTTTATCCATTCCAGTTCCCCACGCTTTAAGAAAAATTAATATGTAAAATACGATTAAACATGTTCCCCATATTAAAACTTGAACTTCTTGCGACAAAATAAAAAACATAATCATTAACAATCCAAGAACGATGGGCATACGTATTAAACAAATGTTTTTTTGCTTCTTAAAAGTATCGGATTTTTGGTGATGGTATCTGTTAAAGGCCACAATATCTTCCAGCGTATTGGTATATTTAATCTGCATAACGTTACCCCTTTGGCAATGATGATTTACCGACTTACAAAAATCACTCGCTCTCCAGTTCCCTCTTTCCCCGCTCCTGCGCCTGGCGAATCAAATCGATTAGAGTGACTACCTTGTCCGGCGGCGGAGACAGGATCTTCTCGATTTGGTCCCGGCTGTAATGCTCCCGCATGAATTCCTCCACCGGGAATACCTCGAACCAGCAGTCAAAAATTTTCCGGCAGGGCAGCTCGCCGCAACCCTGCCGGCAATATCCAAAGGGCACTTCATGGCCCAGCATCCGGCAGCGAATCTTTCGAATATCGTGCCGTTCGATACTCATCTTACCATTTCCCGGTCTTGGCCAGCGATGGCTTCGGCAGGCCTTCTATCACCTTCAGCGATTCCCGCAGTTCCGCTTCGGACATCGGGATATCTTTCAAACGCCCTTCCATAAACGCCTGATAACCCGTCAGGTCCATCAGCCCGTGCCCGCTCCAGTTCATCAGGATGACCTTTTCCTTGCCCTCTTCCTTGGCCTTTTTCGCCTCGCGGATGGTAGCCGCTATCGCATGACTGGTCTCCGGGGCGCTGATAAACCCTTCGGTCCGCGCCCACAACATCGCCGCCTCGTAACATTCCAACTGGTTCAGGGCCATCGGCTCCAGCAGCCCTTCCACCACCGCCTGCGAAACCAGCGGCGCCATGCCGTGATACCGCAGCCCGCCAGCGTGAATCGGCGAGGGCACAAAGGTATGCCCCAGCGAATACATCGGCAGCAGCGGCGTCATCCGGGCCGTATCACCATGATCGTACACAAACGGCGCCCGCGTCAGCGTCGGGCAGGTGGCCGGCTCCACCGGGATAATCTTGATCTGGGCCCCGGCAATCTTATCGGCCAAAAACGGGAACGACAGCCCCGCAAAGTTGCTGCCGCCGCCGGCACAGCCGATGACCACATCCACCTTCTTCTCATTCGCCTTGGCTAGCTGCTTCTTCGCCTCCAGCCCGATAATCGTCTGGTGCAGCATCACATGATTGAGCACCGATCCCAGCGAATAGCGAGTTTCCCCTTTCGGATCCGTCACCGCCGCCTCGATCGCCTCGCTGATGGCAATCCCCAGACTGCCGGGCGTATCCGGTTTTTCCTTTAGAATCTGCCGGCCGGCATTAGTCTGGTCGCTGGGGCTGGCAATACAGGTACCGCCCCAGGTCTCCATCATCAGCCGCCGGAACGGCTTCTGGTCGAAACTGATGCGCACCATGAAGACCTTGCACTCCAGCCCGATCAGCGCACAGGCAAAACTCAAAGCACTGCCCCACTGGCCCGCCCCCGTCTCTGTGGTCAGCTTCTTGATACCGAACTTTTTGTTATACCACGCCTGCGGCACCGCCGTAATGGGCTTGTGGCTGCCCGCCGGGCTGACACCTTCATTTTTATAGTAAATCCGGGCCGGTGTACCCAACGCCTTTTCCAGATAGGTCGCCCGGTATAAAGGAGAAGGACGCCAGCGGTAGAGAATGTCAAGAATTTCATCCGGAATGTCAATCCAGCGCTGCTGGGACACCTCCTGCTCGATCAGGTTCATCGGAAAGACCGGCGCCAGCATATCCGGCGTCACCGGCTTGCCGTCCGGCCCCAACGGCGGCTGCAGCGGTGTCGGCAGATCCGCCGCCAGATTGTACCATTGCTTAGGAATATCTTTTTCATCCAAAAAATACTTCACGGTCATAAATAGGCTCCTTTATCTCCTGTCAACAAATCATAAACAAACTGCTTATTTCTGCGAAAAGCCATAGAAAATATGATTATACAAAATTTCTCCCTGAAAACCAAGCCTAAAATTCCCCATGAAACAGCGAACAAAAATTCCCCTAAATACAATATATACAACTAGTTACAGTATTCTCCGGTATAGGCCCAAACCGGCAATCCCCTTACGGCGCCACGAAAACATCCTGCTGCGACGCCGGCAGTTCGTTGCCCTGGTAGCGGGTCGCCGACTCAATCGTGAAGATATCATCCCGGCTCATTTTCAAATAGCGGTCCGTCATGAATTCGACATGCCCGTCATTGAACAGCACATTCTGGCCCCGGTTCTGATGATTGGGCGAGTTGGCCTGTAAAAGCTGCTCCGTCAGTGTCAAACTCTCTTCCTGCCGTTTCCGCTCCAAATCCTCGAACAGCGGATTTTTATCCGTCATCATCACCGTATGGTTGAGGGCATCCAGAGGCAGCAGGTCCTTATCGAACAGCAGCCGGAAACTGTAGTTAATCTGCTCCGGGCTGGCAAAATCCCGCATCCTGCCCAGCTCTTCCGGCGTCAAAATAATCCGGATATCTTGATGGCCTCCCTCGCCGGGACAGAGAAAAACCCTGGCCGGCAAATAGCCGTTCTTCACCAGCAGAAACACATTCCGCGTATTGGATGAATTCACGTCATCCTGACTGCCCACATTCCACCATTTCGCCCCCGGTTGATGCGCCACATACGGCAGCGAACCCTGGTAATCAAGGGCATATTCCGATAAGCCTACCCCCACCTGCCGCATCTGAGAGGCACAGTTGAGCTTATTGGATACCTGCCGGGCATAACGAACCCCCGGCCGGCTCACCATCAGCACCAGCATAATCGTCGCCGCCACCGCCACAAAATCCCGCAAATTCCCCAGAATCCACCGCCCCCGCCCCTTACCCGTATCGCCAGCCTGCCCACTTCCCGCGCTTTCCCGCGTACTTTCCGCCAACCGCCGCGTCTGGTCATGGTGCTCGATCAACTGCATCGTCCGTTCCGCCAGATAATCGGGCGGTGTTTCCGCCGGCCAGGACGCCAGCGGCCGCAGCATCCTACGCACACTTTCGCTTAACTGCCGCACCTCGGCATCCTTCGCCAGAAGCGCATCGGTTTCCCGGCGCTCCCCCTCTTCATCCAGATGCAGATGATAATCCAGCACTCTCTGTAATTGATCTTCTCGTGACTTGTCCATACTTCATCAATCTGTCTTTTCGGCACCAACCTCGTGATACAATTTCGCAAAATACTTCACCGCCGCATGGAGCCTCGATTTCACCGTGCCCAGCGGCAGCGCCAGAATATCCGACATCTCCTTATACGGCATCTGCTGAAAATACGCCAAAATCAATATCTCACGCAAATGGTCCGGCATCTTGTCCACCGTCTCCCGGACTAATGCCTTTTCCTGCTCCTGATCAAAAATATCCTCCGGCGTCGTCTCCTCCCGCAACAGGCTATCCCACGCCTGGCCGTCGCTTTCATCCTCCCCCTGGCCGGTAATCTGCACCGTTTGCCGCCGCTTCTGCTTACGCAGCAGATCCCGCGCCTTGTTCACCGCGATGGTATAAAGCCACGGCCGAAACCGCCGCTCCGCCTGAAAACTTTCCGCTGACAAATGCACCTGCAAAAACGTCTCCTGAAAGACATCCTCAGCCAACGCCGGCTGAGACAAAAACTTGAGCAGATAATTATACAATTCCGACTGATACCTTCCGATCAGCTCGGTGAACGCCTGCCGGTCGCCGCGGAGATACTCCGCCAGTAATTGCTCGTCAGTTCGCTGCTTCAATGATATATCTCTGCTGGTTTATATACGTTTCTACCATACACAAGTTCATTAAAAATTAAACCGTTCTCCCAAAAGTCGTAAATCTACAAATCATTATATAGCAAATGATTATATCTTTTCTATCTGTTTTTTAATTTTTTTCGCTGCCGCCGCCGGGTCTTGCTGTCCGATAACCGCCTGACAGACCGCCACCCCCCGGGCGCCCGCCGCAACAACCTCCCCAGCATTATCAGCACTGACACCGCCGATGGCCAGGATCGGCCGGTCGCAAATCGCCGCCGCCTGACGCAGCAGCTCCAACCCCCCGCAAGCCACCTGCGGTTTGGTCGGGCTGGCAAAAATGGCCCCTACCGCGATATAATCCGCCCCCTCCACCAGCGCCGCTTTCAACTCGTCCAGCGTATGCGTGCTTTTGCCCAGGATCATCTTCGGCCCCGCGATCCGCCGCGCCTGGGCTACCGGCAAGTCTTCCTGCCCCAAATGCACCCCGTCCGCCCCCGCCAGCACCGCCAGATCCACCCGGTCATTCATAAAAAACAGGGCCTCATGGTTATGGCACAACTCTCGCACCTCCTTCGCCAGAGCCAGCAGCTCCCCATCCGCCTTATCTTTTTCCCGCAACTGGATAGCATCCGCCCCCCCCTCCAGCACCAGCCTCGCCGTTTCCAGAATGGGCCGTTTGCATAACGCCTCCGTCAGCAAAACGTACAGCCGCACCCTGCCAAACCGTTCCGCCGGAT
>JAKQBU010000183.1 GCA_029573975.1 Planctomycetota bacterium | reverse complement strand
GCGGCTGTTATGTCAAAGACATGAATATGGAAGAGATAGACGAGATCTATGAAATCCGCAAGCGGCTGGAGTGCATGGCACTGGAATACTCATTTGAGAAGATGGATCGCCGGCAATTGCATACACTGAAGAAGAAGTTTGAAGAATGCCTCGGCCTGGATACCGAGCAGATGCTGGCGAAGGAGATCAAGCTGGACACGCAATTGCACAACATGATAGCCCAGGATTCCGGATGTCCGAATCTGGAGGAGATGCTGGAGAATCTGCGGGCACGGATTGAAGTGTTCCGGTTTAAGGAGGCGAATTATCAGGACCGGGCGCGGCTGGCGTTGACAGAACATATGGAGATTATTGAGGCGGTGTTATCGGAAGACAAGGCGGCCGCCCTTGAATGCCTGAAGACGCATATTGCGCATACAAAGGAAAATGTATTAAAGAATATGAAGGCATTGCTGGAAGAGACGCAGAAGTAAAAATTCAGGGAAACAGGCGGCCGGGTTGGCCGCCGGAGAATGGAACTTTTTAACCAGAAAGGTGAAAAAATGGCAAAAGCACATTTGCTGGAAAACAAGGTGGCGATGGTAACGGGAGCCGGGGCGGGAATTGGCAAGGCGGTGGCGAGTGAGTTTGCCAGGGAAGGGGCGAAAGTGGTAATCGGGGAATTGCGGCCGGAAGTGGGGGAGAAGACCGCCAAAGAGATCGCCCAGGCAACGGGGATGGATGTGATCTGTGTGCCGACGGATGTGCGGAAGGAAGAACAGATCGTCGCGTTAGTGAAAAAGACCGTGGAGAAATTCGGGCGAATTGACATTCTGGTGAATAACGCGGCGAAGATTCTGCAGCGGCCGGTGGTGGAGATGACGACGGAAGAATATGAAGAGATTATGCGGAACAACTGCACGAGTGTGGTGATCTGCTGCCGGGAAGCGGCCAAACAGATGATCAAGCAGGGCAAGGGCGGTCGGATCGTGAATTTCTCCAGCATCCACGCGATGATCAGTGAGCCGAATTGTTCGGCCTATACAGCGGCGAAGGGTGCAATTGAGGCGTTCAGCCGGACGTTGGCGACGGAACTGGCGCCGCATAAAATTAATGTAAACTGCATCGAGCCGGGGGCTACTTATAGTGAACTGACGACCCCGATGTACACCAAGCCGGTGGTGGACGCCCTGTTTAAGCGGGTGCCGATGAAAGAGATCGCCCAGCCGGAATGGATCGCGCGGGGCGTGGTTTTTCTGGCCAGCGATGACAGCCGGTACATGACAGGCGAGACGCTGGTGATGGATGGGGGTTATCGAATGGACGGCAGCCTGCCCGGCGCCGCGTACTGGGAGGAATAAGCGTGCCGGTTGATGCCAAAAGAATCCAACGGATCCGGGAAGCGATGACGGAACACCACTGGGACGGCCTGATCTGCCGGCTGCCGGAAAATGTGCTGTTTTTGTCGGGCTGGTGGCCGTTGAGCGGGACTACCTGGATTGTGATGAGCCGGGAAGGGCAAAGCTGCCTGATTATCCCGGCTTGTGAAACCGCCGAAGCGGAGGCGGATGGGATTACGGATTTTGCTGCCTATGAATGGGCGCATCTCAAAGCTCCGGATGTTGGGCAGCAGGTGCGGGACTCGATAAAAAGTATCTGCACCCGGTTCGGCATTGCCAAAGGCAAGATAGGTATCGAAGAAAATTTTGAAGGGATCGCACCGCCGCTGAATCTGGGCGAACCCAGTGTGCCGGTTCGGGCCAGCCGGGAGTTGGTAATGCAGGCGCTGTCGGGGGCGAAGCTGGAAGATGCGACGGAGTTTATAAACGGCATGCGGCTTTGCAAAACGCCGGCAGAGGTGGAAAAATTCCGGATTGCCAACGAGATTGCGGGTTTTGGTTTGGCATGGTTTCGCGAGAATCTGCGGGTGGGGATGACGGAGATCGAACTGGCGGCCCAGGTCAATAGCGAGATAGCGATTCGCGGCAGCGGTTATAAGGGGATGCGGTCGGCGCGGGCGTTTGCCCAGGTTTCTTCGGGGGCGGGGACCGAGCGGGGGTGGCGGCCCTTTGAGATTACGACGAACCGTCCGTTTGCAAAAGGGGATATTGTACTGCTGGAGCTGGGGGTGGTGGCGGATGGGTACTGGGCGGATAATACCCGGGTGCTGGTGGCTGGGGGGGCGAATCAGAAACAGCGGGAAGTTTATAATGTGGTTTTAACGGCCCAACTGGCGGCCATCGAGCGGATCCGGGCTGGGGTGAAGATGAGCGAGGTGGATCAGGCGGCGCGGAAGATTATCGAAGGTGCGGGTTATGGTGAGTATTTTATTCATGTGACCGGACATGGGGTGGGCTGGCGGTATCACGAGTTTCCTCCGCTGCTGCACCCGTCGAATGAGCAGCTTTTGCAGGAGGGGATGATTACCTCCGTCGAGCCGGGGATCTATATCCCGGGATTCGGCGGGATGCGAGTGGAGGATAATGTGGCGGTAGGACCCAAAGGAGCAGATGTGCTGAGCACCGTCAGTAAGGAAATGAACTGAAGCTATGGTTAATACGTTTTTGGAAAATTTGTTTTCGCTGAAAGACAAGGTGGTGGTGGTTACCGGCGGGGGTGGCTGTCTGGCCGGGGCGATGGCCGGCGGTGCAGCCCGGGCCGGTGCGCGGGTGGCGGTTCTGGATATCGATTCGGACAAGGCGCTGAAGGCGGCCAGTTCGGTTCTGAAAGAGGGGAACTGCGCGATTGCCTTGAAGGCAGATGTGCAGGACCGGGGTTCCCTGGAAGAGGCGCGGGAGGCGATTATCAGTTACTATGGCCGGATCGACTGTTTGATCAACGGGGCGGGCGGCGGCCGGAGTAATGCGATTACTTCCGAGACCCTGACCTTCTTTGATCTGACGGCGGAGGCGATCCAATCGGTGTTTGATTTGAATATTTTGGGGACGATATTAGCCTGCCAGGTATTCGGCCGGGAAATTATCAAGCAGGAGCGGGGATCGATCCTGAATATTGCCTCGGTGGCGGGGCTGAGGCCGCTGACGCGGGTGATTTCGTATTCGGCGGCCAAGGCGGCGGTGGTGAATTTTACGGCCTGGCTGGCGGTGCATATGTGCCAGAACTATTCGAAGGCGATCCGGGTGAACTGCATTGCGCCGGGGTTTTGCCTGGCGGAACAAAACCGGTTTCTGCTGATTGATGAGAAAAACGAGAAAACGGAACGGGCAAAGAAAATTCTGGCCAGCGTTCCGCAGAATCGCTTTGGCGAGGCAGAGGAATTTGTCAGCGCGGTTTTGTGGCTGCTGAGCGATTCGTCCTCTTTTACTACTGGTTCGGTGATTCCGGTCGATGGGGGATTTAATGCCTATAGCGGAGTCTGATAACCATAGCAAAAACTACATAGCAAAAAGCAAAAGATAACATATCTGCCGCGGGCGGATAAAAGATTTAACAGGCGAATGACCTGCCATGCTGGTCAAGGAGTGCAGCCATGCAAGATGCGGTAATCACGGGGATCGTTCTGACGGTTTTAGCGGGGGTAGTGATGGGCACCAGCCCGTGGCCTTTGAAGCTCATGCGGGAATTCCGATATGAGCATTTTGCGTTTGTTTCCATGTTGTTTTCATTGATTGTGATTCCGTGGATCATTACCCTGATTCTGTGCCCGAATGTGTTTTCCGCTTTGCGCCAGCTCGATTCCCTTCTGCTGGTAAAAGCCAATCTGTTTTCTCTTTGCTGGGGGATTGCCCAGGTATTGGCGCTGCTTTGTTTTGTGCGGATTGGGGTAAGCCTGACCTATGGGATTCTGGTAGGGGTGGCTTCCTGTGTGGGAGTGGTGGTTCCGATGATTATCAAGGCCTCTGGTGCGTTTGCCCAGGCGCCGGAACTGAACTCCAAAGCCGGGATTACTGTGTTGTGCGGTGTGGCGGTGATGCTGGTGGGGGTGTATTTTGCCTCCCTTTCCGGTTTTGGCCGCGAGAAGGCCCAGCAGACCCAGGCCCGGCATCCGGGAGGTTTTTTCGTGGGTTTGATTATGGTGGTTTTGGCGGGGGCACTATCCACCGGATGGAGTTTTGCCTTTGCCTATAGCCAGGATTCGATCATCCGGGTTATGCTGGACCATGGTGCCAAGCCTTACCCAGCCAGTATTGCGGTCTGGGCCGTGGTTTTGCCGGGAGCGGCGTTGGTAAATGCCTTGTATCCGGCCTATCTGATGAGCAAAAATAAAAGCTGGGGTGTTCTGGCCAGAAGCGGCCGGGAAATCGGATTATCGCTGTTATATGGTTTGCTGTTTTTTATCCCCAGCGCTCTGTTGGGCAAAGGGATGCTGTGTCTGGGAGTGCTGGGAGCTTCGGTCGGTTTTGGTATCCAGCAATCCACGATGATGCTGGGGGCGCAGGGACTGGGTTTTCTCAGCGGGGAATGGCGGGGCGTGAGCGGCAGGCCGCGCACGCAAATTTATCTGGCGATTGTGATTTTGATTATCGCGACGGTGATTATGGCGTTCGGAAATTCTTTAAGCTGAAAGAGAAAAAAATACTTTCCGGCTGGAATCTTTAATAAATAAACAGGTTTATGGAGGACAGAACATTGTTATCCAATAAAGATCGTATTGTTAGTGTTTTGGTGTGGCTGCTTCTGCTGGTTACGGCTCCGGGGATGGCAGGGGCCGCCGGCAGTAAAGCCTCGAACGAAAATTTTACCCTGGAAGTATTCCAAGATGGTTCCGAGGTGATGGTTCGTTTCTACGACAAGCAGGCGGATCTGTATCGCAGTGATGGTCCCTATATCTATCGGGCCGTTCGTACGCACGAAAACGGCGAAGAAGTATATTCCCGGCTAGAGGGTGTGAAAATCCAATCTCAGGGCGACCGGATTTCCGTTACGGGGCAACTGGCCGGCCTGGAGTTTGAGCAAATCTTCCGAGTGCCGAAGGACAAACCGTATGTGGAGGAGCAAATCAAACTTACCAATCAAACCGGTTCTACGGTGTGTTTGCGTGAGTTTGAATCGAGGATGCAGATCAAGGTGGCGGAGGCGGGCGGTCAGGTTCTGCCTTCCTTTGCTCAGGACCATTTTATGGCGATCCCTTTCCTGCATCGGTCCACGGACTCGCAGGGGTATCGCAATGATTTCACCATCGAACATCTTCTGACGCAGGAAGGCCGGGTTTTTCGGGTGGGCGGCTGGCCTCCGGGACAAGTACCCGGAAAACATTATCTCTCGGACGCCTGGGCCTGGCGCCATGGCGATGGTTCCTTTGGAATCTTCAGCTTCAATCAGGACAATTTGATCTTTAGCTTTTTGACTCCCGTTTCCCAGGAGAATGGTTCCAGCCTTCGCTTTGGCGGTGTCTGCAGGGATTCGATGGTATTGTCCGCCCTGGATCGATTCGAAAACGGCCGAACCCTGGAACTGGGCCTGACGCGTTATCAGCACGTGCCGGGTGATTATCAGGATTGTGCCTATGCCTATCGAGACATGCTGGATGAGAAAAACTGTCGGTTCCCCGCCGGTTTCAATCCGCCGGTGCACTGGAATCAGCTTTATAATATGGAGGGGGCCTGGAACGACCGCAAGGACAACTACACCCTGGACCGCGTATTGCAGGAGGCCGCCAAGGCCCGTGATTTTTCCTGTGAGGCGCTCTACCTGGATCCCGGCTGGGATACCACCTTCGGTTCCTTCCTCTGG
Organism: Planctomycetota bacterium; assembly: GCA_029573975.1. The sequence continues at coordinate 1,783 of JAKQBU010000183.1, read as the reverse complement.
GGCAGTGAGTGGCTGGGGGATCCTGCCGAGTTTGTCAAGCGCATCCGAAAGGATTACAATCTGGCCGTTTCTCTTCACACTCCCATGCCGCCGTGGGCCTCCGATCCCGGTCTGCTGATGGGGCCTTTGAATGTAAATGAATGGCCCGTTTCCTGCCGCCGAATGGTTTGGGACATTGTAAATGCACCGAAATCCAAAGAGGGCCGCCGAAATCTAGCCCGGCTGGACGGCGTCCGGGCCACAGCCTCCGGTACCGTTGTTGGCTACGACATCCACAAGGTGGAGCATCTGATTGACGGCCGGTATGGTAACTCGAATAGCTGGGTAGCCGACCAAGAGTCCTCCTGGGTTCAACTGGACCTGGGAGCAACGTATGAGATCAATTCGGTCTGTCTCAGCAATGACCAGCAAATACAGTTCCGGGACCGCCAGGTGACGGACTATGCCATACTGGTCAGCGACAAAACCGATCAGCCGGAGGATTTTGTGCAAGTCGCCCAGGTCAGCCAGCAGTCTCTGCAAATCGTGAATGAGGTGAAATTTACCCCCTGCCCGGCTCGTCATGTTCGGATTGTAATTAATAAGACCAAAAAAGGAGATTCGCCACGTATTGACGAAGTGCAGGTATATGAGGCAAAGCCCACAGGGGAAACCGTGGAAAATGAAAAGCCGAATATGATACCGGCCAATGACGGTGCTTTAATCTGTATGGCTTCCCGCAGTTTTCTGGATGAAGCGGAGAAACGGCTGCTGGCCCTTTGTCAGGATGGGGTTACTTTCCTGATGTTCGACGGAACCTGGTTCAATCCCTGCGTCGATCCTTCCCACGGCCACCCGATCCCCTTTACCTATGAAGACCACATGGACGCCTGTATCGATCTGGCCCGCCGCATTCATCGCCGCTTCCCGAACGTCCTGATTGAAATGCATGACATGATGGCCGGAGGTTCCTTTGTGCGGGCCACCCCGGTCTATTATAAATATGGGTTGGAGGGCAGCTATGATGATAACTGGGCCTTCGAGCTGATGTAGGAACCGATGAAAAATATTAAGACCGGCCTGAGTACCGCAGCTTATTATTATGATCTGGCCTGCAACGTCCCCCTGTATCTGCATATCAACCTGGGCGATGATAATGAACATTGCCTCTCGCTCTGGTGGTACGCCTCTACGTGCCGGCACCTGGGGATCGGGGGCGACCATGCCGACCCGAAGGTGACCGCGGCCCATCTGGCGGCGATGAAAAAGTATCGCCAGTTGGAAACGTTCTTCAAACGGGGTGATTTTTACGGAATCAATGAAGAGATTCATTTGCATGTCCTGCCCGACCAGCAGGCGGTGGTGGTCAATATGTTTAATCTTTCCGATCAGCCCCGTTCGATCAGCGGCCAGATGGAGCTTGGTAAAATGGGGCTTGATCCAGCCAGGTCCTATCAGACGGATAAGCCCGGCTGCCGTGTTGAGGAGGGTATGGTGAAAGTGAATCAGGAACTGCCGGCCTGGGGAACTGAAGTAGCGGTGCTGCGGGCCGAATGAGTGTTTGTGAAAATATGTGTTTATTGGTTTTAGGTATCATAAGAAAGAATGAGGTTGTGCATGTTGGAAAGAAAAACGGTCGTCTGGCTTATTTCGTTATTATGGCTAAGCTGTTTGGCGGGAGTTTCTTATGGTGATGCGGCGGTAGAAGTGATCTGGCAGATCGGGCAGGCGGACGGCAGTTGCGGGGAGTTTGCCCTGGCGGGGCAGGCCAATCAGTTCCAGGAGAAGTTTCCGGGGGAGGTGG
>JAKQBU010000627.1 GCA_029573975.1 Planctomycetota bacterium | reverse complement strand
CGCGGCTGGGCCGGCTGCACGCGCGCCTTGTCCGGTGCGGCCTGCTCGATCTGCTGGATTTCTTCCGGCGAAACGGCCCATCCGGCCTGGGGCAAAACATACCAAACCAATAGAAGCATCAGGGAGGTTACAATATATTTTTTCCATCTATTCATTTTATTACTCCAGATTGATAAAAATCAGTCCAATTTTCGGGGCCGTTACTGTTCCAACTGTTTGATGCGAATATTCCGGAACCAGATCGGATGGCCGTGATACTGCAAGCCGATCAGTCCGTCTCGGGCCATATCCTTGTAGGCAATAGTGAATTTATTGGGGGAGCCATCGGGATTTTTGCCGGCCTGCGTCCACTGGTTCAAATCCATATCGATAACCGGCACTCCATTGAGTACCACGTGAATCTTGTTATCCCGGCAGGTGATGGTATAACGGTTCCACTGGCCGGCTGGTTTGACGGCATTCGCGCTGGGAGAGAGGCAATCGTAGATCGCGCCACACTGGCCGTGCGGGGTGCCATCGCCGGTTTCATGTATCTGGACTTCAATGGTGGTATTGATCCAGTCATTCAGATCAGCACAGCGTAAAAAGACACCGCTGTTGGCGTCTTTGGACAATTTGAATTCCAGATCCAGGATAAAATTGCCGAACCGTTCGTTGGTCCAGATATCGCCGCCGCCGCGGGGGCTGAGCAGGCCGCCCTCCTCGACCACCCAACTATCCGGGTTGGCCGCCCAGCCGGTCAGATCCATACCGTTGAACAGCCAGCGCCAGGTGGGATAGCCCAATTTGGCACTTTCCTGATCGAAATAGCGGATGCACTGGATAATGTCGGGAATAGAGTTATCCCAGTTGTATTCATATTCAATGGTAAAGACACCCTTGAAATTCTGGCGGTCCAGCTCGGCCAGCATGGCCTTGACATCGTTTTTGCCGGTTCCCCAGATGACATCGTGGGCATCCATCTGATTGAATTCGTTGACATCCTTGAAATGCAGCGAAATGATGCGGCCGGAGAGTTTTTTCAGGGCCTCGACCGGATTGACACCGGAGCGCATCCAGTGCCCGGTGTCGGCACAGGCCCCGATGCGTTTGGAACGGCCCTGGCATACCTCCAGCACCTTTTCCGGATTCCAGTAGCCGGAGGGTTTGGGATGGTTGTGCAGGGCGACATTGATTTCGTATTCATTGCAAAGGCGGTCCACCAGATCAAACGCCTCAACCGGGGGTTCGGAGGAGATGGTTTCGATCCCCATTTCTTTGGCAAAATCGAAGACCTTGCGGCATTCTACCTCGTCATTGGGTAATCCCACCACCCCATAACTGGTCAGCGTGATCCCGGCGGCCGCCAGTTTCTCCCGGGCCGCCTGACGGATTTCCGGGGTGGCCATATGGCCGAACGGGGCATCAGGCTTTTCCTTGCTGAAGGATTGGCCGGGGAAGGCTTCGATATAGCTCAGGCCCATCAGCACGGCATTATCCACCGCTTCGCAAAACGTGGCTTTATGGAACGTCCAGGCCTGCACGGCCAGCCGCCAGTTTTCCGGGGCATCCAGAACCGCATGTCCGGCCTGGGCCGGGGCCGCCATAACCACAGAGCCAATTATTCCCAGGAACATTAAAAATACATAACGCTTACTCATTTTTTTGCACTCCATACTAAAATTTAAAACTTATCCGTTTTGATACCTTTTACATATACCAGGGGCTGCGCATCGACCGGGCCAGAAGCCGCTGGGCCTCGGGGTTATTCAAAATCTCTTCTTTTTCGGGATCCCAGCGGATGGGGCTTTTGGTCAGCATGGCGATATTCAGCAAATGGCAGATGGTCGCGGTGCGGTGCCCGATTTCCACGGAAGCCATGGGCTGATTGCGGGTCTTGACCGCATCAAGGAAATTGCGATGATGGCCGGGGCTGCGTCCCAGATGAACTTCCTCCGGCCGCAGGGTTTCCTGCAGCAGCGAAGCCGGCTCGGCCTCCAGCATACCTCCGTGAATATGGATAAAGATCCAGCCTTCATCGCCAATGAACTTCAATCCCCGTGGATCGACGCTGGCGCCGATCATTTTTACGCCGTTGGCATAGGTGCATTCGAAATCATACTTCATATAGGCATCGTACAGGCCGCTTTTGGGCGCCTCGCCATTGGCCCGCAGCTCCACCGGACCGGTATGATCCGTACCGTTGCCCAACTGGCCGATATCGATAATGTGGGCACCGCGGTCGGTCATCTCCCCGCCGCCGTAATTGAATATGAACCGCCACCAAAAATGGCAGCGCCGTTCGGTATAGGGAACCCAGGGGGTCGGCCCCAGCCACATATCATAATCCAGATTCTCCGGAACGGGCATATTGGGAAAGATATTTTCATTATTGATGATTTCCAGGTGATGCGGGTCGCTGTTGGGCATGTTAATCTGAATCGTATGGAGTTTGCCGATGCGGCCATTGCGGACCAGTTCACAGGCAAACCGGACGCTGTGCCGGGACCGCTCATGGGTACCATTCTGCAAAATGCGTCCGTACCGCTGAACCGCCTTGCGAACGGCGATCCCTTCGGCAATGGTATTGACCAGCGGTTTTTCACAATAGATATCCTTGCCCGATTCCGCCGCCGCGATCGTAATCAAGCCATGCCAGTGATCCGGCGTGCCGATGGAAACCGCGTCGATATCCTGCCGGGCCGTTACCTCGCGGAAATCGCGGTATTCCGCACAGCCGTCCCCGCCGGCGGACTTGCCCTGCTGGGCGTAAAAATCCTGCACGATTTTTTTCGCCCGCGCCTTGTGGTTGGCATCCACATCGCAGACCGCCACCACCTGCACTTCCGGCTGGTTGAGAAACGCCTGCATGTTGCCGGTCCCCTGGCCGCCCACCCCGATACAGCCCATCACGACGCGGTTGCTGGGGGCCACCGCACCATCCAGGCCCAGGGCACGGCCGGGGATAATCGTGGGAAATCCGATAATGCCGCCGGCGGAGGCCAGGGCAGTACCTTTCAGAAATTGACGCCGGGAAATTTTTTTGGTCATACTTTACATCCTTTTATTTTCATGATTTTCTACAGCCGCCAGGGACTGCGCATCGCGTTACCAAGCATCCGGGAAGCAGTCAGGTCATCGAGGATTTCTTCAGTATCCGGATTAAAACGAATCTTTCGGCCCAGCAGCATGGAAATCTGGCCCAGATGGCCGGGCGAGGCGGAACGATGCGCCACTTCACAGGGGGTTAACGTTGTCCCGCGGGTTTTGATACAATCCAGAAAATTCCGCTGGTGGCCGGGCGAACGATACAGATTGATTTCATTCGGGCTGAATTTTTCTTCCAGCAGGCTTTTGGGTTCTGTTACCAAAAAGCCGCGATTCACCCACACCCAGCCGTCTTCGCCGATCCATTTGGTCCCTTGGCCGATCTGGTCATAGCCGCCGGCCATAATCATCTCCAGGCCGCCGGCATATTTGACAGTAACATAATATCGGGTGGCGGCGTTCCAGAGTCCGCTGGCGGGAAATTCTCCCTTGCCGTCCACTTCGACCGGGCCGGCATAATCCAGTCCCAAGCCCCAGTGGGCGATATCGACATGGTGGCCGACCCAGTCCATCAGTTGCCCGCCACCGTAATCCAGATGCCAGCGCCAGCTCGTATGGAGCCGCGCGGGACAATACGGCTCATAGGGGGCCGGACCTAACCAGAAATCATAGTCCAGCTCCGGCGGAGGCGGGCAGACGGTTTCCTGACCGGTATTGCCGAAATCAGAAAATCCGGATGGCAATCCCACTTCGACCCGCCGGACCTTGCCGATGCGGCCGTTCAAAACCAGTTCACAGGCGAACCGGAAATTGCCCACGGATCGCTGCCAACTGCCGGTCTGCCAGACCCGGCCGTACCGCTTCACCGCATTGCACATAGCCCGGCCTTCCTCCAGGGTATGCGACAAGGGTTTTTCACTATAAATATCTTTCCCGGCCTTCGCGGCGGCTATCGCACAAAGGGCGTGCCAATGATCCGGTGTAGCGCAGGAAACGGCGTCAATATCCCCCCGGGCCAGCAGGTCGCGGAAATCATGGTAGGCTTTGCAATCCTGATTGCCATACACCCCATCGACCCGGTTTTTGGCGTTGTCGAGATGTTTCTGATCCAAATCGCAGACCGCCACCACCTGACAATCTTTTTCATTCAGAAAGGCATTCATATTATCCCCGCCCATCCAGCCCACCCCGATACAACCCAGGGTGATGCGATTGCTGGGGGCTACCGAGCCGTCCAGGCCCAGTGCGGAGGAGGGAATCAGATACGGAAATCCGATCGCTCCGGCGGCGAGAGAGGTCTTCTTTAAAAATTGGCGTCTCGAGATGGTCTTTTTATCTTTCATAATCGTATCCTGAAACATCCAACTATCTTATATACGCCAGGGAGACCGCATGGGGCGGGCAACCATCCGGTCCATTGCTTCATCATTCACGACATGTTCGGTCACCGGGTCCCACTGCAAGGTCCGCTCGGTCTGGAGGGCAATATTCAGCAAATGGCAGATCGTGGCGGTCCGGTGGCCTACTTCCGCCGGCGCCATCGGCAGATTCCTGGTTTTAATGGCCTCGAGAAAATTGCGATGGTGGCCGGGACTGCGGCCCAGATGGATTTCCTCCGGGCGGATGATCTCCTGCAAAAGGGAGGCCGGCTCGGCTTCCAGCCGCCCGCCGTGAATATGAATGAAGACCCAGCCGTCGGTGCCCTCGAATTTCAGGCCGCGCGGCTGATCGATACCGCCCAGCATCCGCACGCCGTTGGCATACTCACATTCAAAGGTATATTTATCAAAGGTATCAAACAAACCGTTGCGCGGCGCGGAACCCCGCGCGGATATTTTCACCGGGCCGGAATCATCGGTATTATTGCCCAACTGGGCGATATCAATGATATGGGCGCCGCGGTCGGTCATCTCTCCGCCGCCGCATTCCAGTATGTAGCGCCAATAAAAATGGCCGCGCCGGCGGGTATAGGGATACCAGGTCGTGGGGCCTAGCCACATATCGTAATCCAGTCCCGGCGGAACCGGCATGGTCGGCTGAGGGCCGATGGCAATTTGATTGTCCACGGGCATATTGAT
>JAKQBU010000158.1 GCA_029573975.1 Planctomycetota bacterium | reverse complement strand
TCGGCTTCCACTGGGCCGCCACCCCCGCCTCCGCCTTGCATCTGGCCCTGAAGTTGGTTGGTACAAATCCTCAAATTGCCGTCCTGAAAAACGCCGCCCGCATGTTACCCCTGGTAGATAAAGGAAAATAAATATGTCACTTACCGGAAAAACCGCCATCATCACCGGCGCCGCCGGCGGAATCGGAAAAGCTACTGTCGCCTTGTTCGCCGAACAGCACGCCAATCTAGTACTGGTCGATTTCAACCAGCAGGGACTGGAGCAACTGACAAAATCTCTGGAACAGAAAAACCGGAAAATCGCCTCGTACGCCATCGATGTTTCCAATGAGCCGCAAGTCAAGCGGGTGGTCCAATCGACTATCGAAGAACAGGGACAAATCGATATTCTGGTTAACTGCGCCGGGATCTGCAAAATGATTCCAATTCTCGATATCAAGGTTACCGAATGGGATCATATGCTGGCGGTGAACCTGCGCAGCGTGTTCCTGTTTTGCCGGGAGACCTTTCGCCATATGAAAGAGCGAAAATACGGCAAAATCATCAATATCGGTTCCGCTGCCGGGAAGATCGGCGGTCTGGCCGCCGGCGCCCATTATTCCGCCAGCAAGGCGGGCGTGATGTGCCTGACCAAGAGTCTGGCCCTGCAGGCCGCTCCCTATAAGATCAATGTCAACGCGGTTTGTCCCGGGCCAACCCAAACGGAAATGACCGACGCCTGGGGCGATAAAACCAACGAAGACTTTGCCGCGAAAATCCCTTTCAAAGAATACGCCCAGCCGCTGGATGTCGCGGAGGCGATTCTCTTCCTGGCATCAGACCGGTCGAAATATATCACCGGGGAAATCCTGGATGTAAACGGCGGCCTGGTAATGGATTAGCCTACTGCCTGGTATTTTACGAGGATTTAGCTTGTAATGACTGTTATTCATAGAGCAAAAGGAAGGACGGAACGGATGAACAAGGTGCTTATATCTCATTTTATGATAGCGGCATTTTCGCTCCTTGGGATGATCAGCGAACTGCCGGCCGGGGAGACCGATATCATTATCAACGAAATTATGTACAATCCGTCGGCCTCCAATACCGGGGGGGAGTTTGTCGAAATCTACAATCGCGGCGGTACGGCGGTGAATGTCAGCGGCTGGAAGCTGGAAGATTCTACTCAGGTTATGTTCACTTTACCGACGAACACGACCCTGCCGGCGGGCGGATACCTGGTCTTCTATGATGATGCGGAGGCAATTGCTTTTTACGGTCTGAATACCAGTATTTCCTATGGTCCCTATACCGGCGGCCTGGACGGCAGCGGCGAACGGTTTGCCCTGAAGAATGCCGGCGGGACCGTGATTGACGAAGTAACCTACGATGACAACTGGCCCTGGCCTTCCGAGGCGGACGGCACCGGCCCCTCGCTGGAGTTATGGGATCCCGCCTGGGATAATAATGATGGCAGCAGTTGGGGCTTCGGCCAGCCTTATAGCCCCGGTACGGCAAATTCTCCCGCGGCCACCGGCGGCGGGGATATTGTGATTACCGAAATTATGTACAATCCCCAAAAATGGCGGTACATGGAAACGCTCAATCCCTTCTGGATTATTCCGAATGCCCCTTATTATTGGCAGGATGGTGATGATCCCGAAGGGGAATATATCGAATTGTATAATCGGTCTGCCGAAAATATCGATCTGACCGGCTGGCAGCTCCTGGACGAGGAAGGGATTGTATATGAATTTGCCGGACAAGTCCTGAGTGCCCATTCGTACCTGGCCGTTTGTTCCAATGCCGCTGCCGTCGCCACGCATTATGGCATTGCCAATACCGTTGGTAATTTTGCCGTCAGTGGGGATCGGCTTTCCAATGGCGGCGAATGGATCAGTCTGAAAAATAATCTCGGTTTTCTGGTCGATACGGTTCGATACCGGGATGAGCCGCCCTGGCCGATCGGGCCGGATCAAACCGGCCAGTCGCTGGAATGCCTGGATCCAGACTCGGACAACAACCAGCCCGGAAACTGGCGGACCTGCCGAAACACCTTCAACCCGGTCGATATGGCCGACCAATTTCCGGTTAATCCCAGCGTGGGCGATGAGTACTTCCCGCCCCTGGGAACACCCGGTTCCGCCAATTCGGTTTCTTCCACCGGTCTGCCGCCTTTCCTCGACAGAGGAAAGATGGTTCATTCCCCTCTCACGCCCACCTCCCTGGATCCGGTAACGGTTACCGTCAAAGTAACCAGCCGGGAAACGATTGCGGCTGTCACACTCCACTATGAAACCTTTCGTAAACCTTATCAAACTCCCACTCAGGTTCAAAGCCTGGCCATGTATGATGACGGCAGTCATGATGATGGTCTGGCTGGTGACGGAGTCTATGGGGCGGCCATCCCGGCTTTGAATACCCAGACCCTGGTCCGCTACCGGGTGACAGCGACGGACAGCAGCGCCCGCAGTTGGACCTGGCCGGATGAGGGGGAACCCAATCCGAACAGGGCCTACTTTGTCTATGACCACGAAATCACCAGCAATGCCTCGTGTTATTTTTTAATCATTCCGCAGGCCAATTATTCATATCTGATGAATCATATCTGGAGCCACAACTATGTGGAGGCCACCCTGGTGGCGGAGGGAATCGTGTACGATCACGTCGGCATTCACCTGCGCGGCCAGGGGTGGCGCGACCAGCCCAAAAAAGGCTGGAAGATCGCCTTCAACAAAACGGAATATCTGCGGGATCTGAGCAGTCTGGATTTGGTGATGCATATGCCCGTCCAGCAGAAAGTGGTGCATGATTTGTTCTGGTCGCTGGGGCAGGGAAATCTGGCTACGGAAGTGGTACGGTACTATATCAACGGTAACTTTTATGGTGTCTTTCTAGCGGAGGAATCCCCCAATGCCTCCTGCCTGCGCCGGCGGGGCCTGGATGAGGAGGGTGAAATTTATAAGGCCAACGCGATTGACTGGCCCTATGGCACCCATCAATTCTCCTCCGCCCTGGACTATTATGATCCGAATCTGTATCCGGGAGTCTATCCGAAATTGTATGAGAAAAAGAGCGACGCCTTCGGGTCGTTTCAGAGTTTAATTGACTTGACTTATTTGTTTTCCATGACCCCGGAAAATGAAATATATAACGCCATGTTGAATACGATCGATCTGGATCAATGGCTCTACAAGTGGGCCATCAATGTCTGCGGTCCCAATTTTGATATCATGGGCAGTAATTATTCGATCATCCATCCAGCCGAGCCGGATGGGAAATGGCAATGGATCAGCCATGACTATACTCATTATTTTGCTTCTTCGTCTGATCTGGATCCCTACCACTATAATGTTCCCAACTATTACAATCACTGGCAGGACCGGGTGATGGCCAATCCGGCTTTGAATAACCGGTTTCTGGTGATTCTGGACGATCTATTAAAGAATTATGATATCGTGCAAGATTTATGCATCAGGCTCGATGAAGAATACGAAAAATATGAAGAAGATCTGAGCGATGAAATCGACCTCGGCTACGGCGGCTGGGGACCGTTTGTGCTGACCTACAGCCAGAAAGAAAGCATCAAGGCCTCTTTTGCCGCCCGCTGCAACTGGCTGAAAAATACCTGGCTGGCCGGCAAGAGCTATACCCACCCCACCAACCAGCATCCTGCGATTACGCTGAAGGAGCCGATTGGTTTAGAGAATACGATCCGGATTGCCTGGAGCTATCAGGATGCGGAAAGCGACGCCTGTACCGTGGATCTTTATTGGACGGATCTGAAATGGTCCTATCTGGTACCTATCGCCGATGCCACGGATATCCCGGCGGAACAGGGGTCGTTCCTGTGGTCCCATAATCTTCCCAACGATTATTTAGCCAGAGACATTTATATTCATGCGGTTATCCGGGATGGTCAGAGCGATCTGGTCGGGCATAATACCTGCTGGAAGCCGGTTTTTATCCCTGAAAATTGTCAGACCATACAGGAGCATGGCTATGGCCTGCCCGGCGATGTCAATCAGGATTGTCATGTGGATTTAGCCGATATGGCAGCACTGGCTGAAAACTGGACGGCGAATAACAATCCCTCGGAAAATCCTGCCGGAGATAGCTGGGATTTTTGGGAGGATTTGGCCTTTACCAGCAATCCCAATGGCCCCTGGTCGTATGGATATTCTCCCAAAGCCGCCAATCCCGCCCAGCCGAACACCAGTAGTCTGACTTTATTTACCCATAATATTAAAGGGTATTCGGGTGTCCCCTGTCCGTGGTGGCATTTTCTTCCCATTATGCCCGGTATGGTTCCCGCCGTTTATAAAAATACCACAACCGGCGATGTATATGGTTGCCCGCCGGGCATGGCCGCCCTGCACAATGGCTTTGGAGTGGAATATCTTTGTGTGGCCCGCTGGACAGCCGCCGCAGATGGAACTTATATCCTCCGGGGCGCCTTTTACAGCGGCAACGTCGGCCGGTGTGATTATTACATTATTTGTAATTACACTTCGGTGTTGTTCAGCCGGCTCGATACCGGAGGTACCTCTGCCTTTGACTTTTTCGTGGAGGTGAATGCTGGGGATACCATTGATTTCACCGTCGGCGCGGGAACGGACGGCGGGGGTTCCGACACCACCCCGCTGGAAGCTGCCATTGAAATACCCACCTGCGAGAGTATCGGCATCTACCTTGACGGTGATTTGAATCAGGATTGTGTTATTAACCTGCAAGACATGGCCATTCTAGCCTCCGATTGGTTTCTTTGTAATGATCCAGCCGATAGTAACTGCTCTCTAGCCTGGTAGGCGATTGGCTTGCCTGGCGATAACTCTTTAAAAACAATAACCAGATATTTTTAATTTTGGAAATGCTATGGAGGCAAAAAGATGCGAAAGGTATTTGTTGTTCTGACGGTATTGGTTTTTGTACCCCAAGCAGTAGAGTTCTCCGCTTCGCCCGTACAAGCCGGCCCACTGGTCCCCGGTGACGTCCTTTCCTTAGATGGTGATAACTGGCTGCTGGCGAGAGATCCCGACAATGCGGGCAAGGACCAGCAATGGTATCGCACTCCCCAGGCAGAGGCCAAGCAGACAAAAGTTCCCTGGATCATTCAGGATGCCTTTCCCGGTTATCATGGGCTGGCGTGGTATTGGCGGGAATTTGAAGTGCCGGCCAATCCCCATAAAGAGGGCCGGTATTTACTGCGTTTCTGGGCTGTGGACTATAAGGCAGAGGTGTGGGTAAACAATGTTTATGCAGGCGAACATGAAGGGGGTGAAACACCATTTACTCTGGATATCACCAAGGCAGTTAAAGTCGGAGCGAAAAATCATCTGGCGATTCGGGTTTTGAATCCGACCCATGAACCGATCGATGGTATTACCCTGGGGGAAACTCCGCATCGATGCAAGGTGATGCCCTATGGGGCGGGTGCGGCGTATAACCATGGTGGGATTACGGATTCGGTTGAATTACGGATAGCCCCGGCCGTGAGAATGGAAGATTTGTTTGTCAATCCCGACCCTACCACGGGAATCCTACGAATTCGCTCTGCCGTCCACAACGCCACGAATCATACAAACAAAGGCCATCTGCAATTCACCGCGGCGGCGGCAAACGGGGAAACCGTCTCGATGATCGAAACGGCATTCGATCTGCCTCCTGGTACCACTCCGATTGAAACGACTCTTCCCATCAAGAATCCCCGTCTTTGGGAGCTGCATGACCCGTATCTTTATCGCGTATCCGCCCG
>JAKQBU010000144.1 GCA_029573975.1 Planctomycetota bacterium | reverse complement strand
CCCCCGGCGCCAGATGCGAACCGGGGCGATATCGAGGACCCCGGTCTCCGAGGCCATGACCACGATGCCGTCATGGGTAATGGTATAGCGGGCGGGCCGCAGGCCGTTGCGGTCGAGCATGGCGCCGATGTAGCGGTCGTCGGAAAAGACCAGAGCGGCGGGGCCGTCCCAGGGTTCCATGATGGTGGAATGAAATTCATAGAAGGACCGTTTGTCTTCACTCATGTGGTATTTGGCGCCCCAGGCCTCCGGCACCATCATCATCATGGCGTGAGGCAGGGAACGGCCGGCCATCACCAGCAGTTCCAGGGCATTATCGAGGATGGCCGAATCGCTGCCCGTTTCGACCAGGACCGGCTTGATTTTTTCCAGGTCGGGGCCCAGGACCGCCGATTGCATGCGGGCTTCGCGGCCGCGCATGCGGTTGATGTTGCCGCGGAGGGTATTGATCTCGCCGTTGTGGGCCAACATGCGAAACGGCTGGGCCAGCGGCCAGGTCGGCAGGGTATTGGTGCTGTAGCGCTGATGGGCGATGGCATAGGCGGAGGCGAAGGTTTCCTCGCTCAGGTCGGGAAACATCGGCAGCAACTGGCTGCCGGTCAACATGCCTTTGTACACGATGGTATAGCTGGAGAGGCTGGCCAGGTAAAACTGGCTGTAATCGGCATCGGACCAGTCGGCCGCTTCTTTTTCGGCCAGCCGCCGGATGACATATAATTTCCGTTCGAAGGCCTCCCCCTTTATGTCACCCTGGAGAAAAACCTGATAAAACCGGGGCATAGTTTGCAGGGCAAACTGGCCCAGATGTTCCGTTTGGACTGGAACCTCGCGCCAGCCCAGGACCCGGCAGCCTTCCGCCGCGGCGATATCTTCCAATCGTTTGGTGCATCGCTGAAGCAACCTCCGATCCGCGGGCAGAAAGACCATGCCCACGGCATAGCGGCCCGCTTCGGGGAGCGAGAAACCCAGTTTTGCCTTTTCGCCGCGGAAAAAACCATCGGGGATCTGCATCAGCAGGCCCGCGCCATCGCCGGTCGAACGGTCGCCGCCCACCGCCCCGCGATGCTCCAGATTCACCAGCAGCCGGATCCCGTCTTCCACCACGGAATGGGCCGCCGCACCGTCAATCCGGGCGACAAAGCCCACGCCGCAGTTATCATGTTCGTATTGAGGGTCGTACAATCCCTGCCGGTCGGGAAAACCGGCGGCATTGCATTCAAAACCGGACATTTGCCTCATCATTAACTATTGCATCCTTCACAAATCTCTTTCAGGCAATGACCAACATAAACAAGGATTGCCGGCTGCCCGGCAATCCGACGGTCATAAAATTATAGTGGCCCGATGGACGCAAGGCCACTATAATTATTACTTGGGGAGAAATTTGTACGTTAATTTTTATTTTACAAAAAGCATTTCCGCATAGGCAGGAAGCGGCCAGAGCCGGGCATCGACAATTTTTTCCAGCTCGTCGGCGTCCTGACGAACCGCGGCCATGGCGGGGATCACCTGATCGCGGTAACTTTCGGCCTGTTTGATACTGTTGCCGATTTCTTCGGTCTTTTTGACCATCTTTTCCAGATTTTCGATATTGCCGTTCATCTGGTTAATCAACTGGCATACTTTGACTAACATTTCGCTTTGTCCTTCCGCCGCGGCTCCGGCTGCCGTGACCGACTGGACCGAGGCCGCCAATCCGCCGGCGTATTGGCTGGCGGCGGGCAGGATTTGACGCCTGGCCATATTCAGCATGGTGAGCGCCTCTATGTGCAGCAGCTTGCTGTAATTCTCGAACAGAATCTCCGCGCGGGCATGGAGTTCCGTTTTCGAGAGGACCTTGTGTTTTTTCAGCACTTCGATATTTTCTTTATCCATGAGGGTCTTGAGCGAATCCACGGTGGAACGGATATTCGGCAGGCCGCGTTTTTCCGCCTCGACCACCCATTCCTGGGTGTAATTATCGCCGTTATAGACAATGCGGCGGTGTTCTTTGGCAACGCGGCGGGTGATCTTCTGGGCGGTGCCTTTTACATCGGAGGTTTTTTCCAGTTCGTCGGCGATCTCTTCCAGGACATCGGCCACAATCGTGTTCAGCACAAAACAGGGACCGGCGGTCGATTGGCTCGAGCCAACCATCCGGAATTCAAATTTGTTGCCGGTAAAGGCGAAGGGGGAAGTCCGGTTGCGGTCGGTGCTATCCTTGGGCAGCGAGGGCAGGGCGGAAACGCCCAGCTTCAAATCACCGCCGCGGGTGGAGGATTTGGCACCGCCGTTGGCCAGTTGATCGAAGATGTCGGTCAACTGTTCCCCCAGAAAAACGGAAACGATGGCCGGCGGTGCTTCATTGGCGCCCAGCCGATGCTCGTTGCCGGCATTGGCGACGCTGGCCCGCAGCAATCTGGCATACTTATCCACAGCGCGAACCACCGCACAAAGCATAACCAGAAAGATCATATTCTCGTGCGGGGTACTGCCCGGTTCCAGCAGATTCATGCCGTCATCGGTGACCATACTCCAGTTGTTATGCTTGCCTGACCCATTGACGCCCGCGAAAGGTTTTTCATGCAACAGACAGCAAAAGTTATTTCGCAGCGCCACTTTCCGCAGGGTTTCCATGGTCAACTGATTGTGATCCGTGGCCACATTGACGGTGGCGAAAACCGGCGCGATTTCATACTGGGCCGGGGCCACTTCGTTGTGCTGGGTTTTGGCGGAAACACCCAGCTTCCAGAGTTCCAGGTTCAACTCGTGCATGAAGGTGGCGACCCGCTCGTGCAGGGAACCGAAATAATGGTCTTCCAGCTCCTGGCCGCGCGGCGAGGGAGCGCCGAAGAGGGTCCGCCCGGTCAGCATGAGGTCCAGCCGTTTGCGATAAAAGGAACTATCCACCAGGAAATATTCCTGTTCAGCGCCCAGGGTGGAGGTGACCCGGCGGGAGGCGGTATTGCCCAGGGCATGCAGCACCCGCAGGGCCTGGGTGTTCAGGGCTTCCATCGAGCGAAGCAGCGGGGTTTTTTTATCCAGGGCGACGCCGGTATAGGAACAAAAGGCACAGGGTATATACAGCGTGATATTTTTGCCGTCCTCCTTCACGAAGACCGGCGAGGTGCAGTCCCAGGCGGTATAGCCGCGGGCTTCAAAGGTGGCCCGCAAGCCGCCGGAGGGGAACGAGGAGGCATCCGGTTCGCCCTTGATCAGTTCCTTGCCGCTGAACTCCATGATGGTGCGCCCGTCCGGCGTGGGGGAAATAAAGGAATCGTGTTTTTCCGCCGTCAGGCCGGTCATCGGCTGAAACCAGTGACAGAAATGGGTCGCCCCTTTTTCAATGGCCCAGTCCTTCATGGCATTGGCCATCACATCGGCCACCGCCGGGTCCAGAGGCTCCAGACCGTCCAGGGTCCGTTTAAAGGACTTATAGGCATTTTTGGGCAGCCGGACCCGCATCACCGCATCGCTAAATACATTGGAACCAAACATTTCCGTTACTTTTCCCGAAGTTTCATTCATATCCATTTACCTTCTTTCTTCCGTGCTACTTTATATTCATCCCTTGGGGATATCTGCCGGTATTATCCGGCAAACCATTTCTTCAATCAATACCTATTGCCGCATTTTTAGATGGCCTTGCCGCCCCGTTCTTCCGTACGGATGCGGATACATTCTTCCAGCGGCGTGATGAAAATCTTGCCATCGCCGACCTGGCCCTTGCCATCCCGGCCGGTTTTGGCCATTTTCAAGATTGTATCGCAGGTAATCTTCACAAACTCATCGTTGACCGCGATATCCAGGCGCATCTTGGGAATCAGATTGGGAATGACCCGCTGGCCGCG
The DNA here is from genome assembly GCA_029573975.1 of Planctomycetota bacterium. The sequence continues at coordinate 568 of JAKQBU010000144.1, read as the reverse complement.
GTAGATGCCTTCTTCCACCTGCTGGCCGTGGCCGGAAACGCGGCTGACGGTAATGCGGGTAATCTCGGCATCGATGAGCGCCTCGCGGACCCGATCCAATTGTTCTTCCCGTATAATCGCCGTTATCAGTTTCATTCCGGTTCCTTTCTCCATTAGCTGGCGCTTAACATGCCGTACCCGCGCTCCCCGTGGAAGGCGTGATCCAGCCCGGCCATTTCGTTTTCCGGCTTGCTGCGGAATCCCAGGGTTTTTTCAACTACAAAAACAATCCCGATCGTCATCACCGCGGCATAGCCGATGGCAATCCCTACGGCGGAGGCCTGCACACCGAGCTGCTGCCATACACTCCAGGTACCGCCGGCTTTGGCCGCTGCATCCGTCATCCAGCTCGAGCGGATGAAAAAGGAGAGCATAATGGCCCCGACGATCCCGCCGACACCATGCACGCCGAAGGAATCCAGGCTGTCATCATACCCGAATTTGTTTTTGGCCAGGATCGCCGAATAACACAAGACCGAGGCAATCACACCCAGAGCCAGCGCCCCACCGGGCTGGACCACGCCGGCCG
>JAKQBU010000139.1 GCA_029573975.1 Planctomycetota bacterium | reverse complement strand
TGATAAGCTGCTACAAGGGCTTCAACTGCGGGCGGGGCGCCCAGGGGGTGGGGCAGGCGTGCACCGAGGCGTTTGTGCGCAGTTTTATCGCGATTCTGGTTTTGAATTTCATGCTGGCGGTGGTGGTCAAGGCGATCTATGAAACGCTGTGGCAGGCGAAGGCGATTCTATGATGACGGCGGACGAAAATGGGACCAGGCAGCGGCAGCCCCATCCGGGCGAGGAAGGGCGAGAAGGGGTGCGGCCGCTGTATGTGCTGGAGGGGGTCTGCAAATCGTTTGGGAGGGAAAAGATATTGGAGGATTTTCATTTTCGAATTGAGAAAGGCCGGACTACCGTGGTCATCGGTCCCAGCGGCTGCGGCAAGACGGTTATGCTGAAGCATCTGAATGTGCTGCTGCGGCCGGACCGGGGAGCGGTTTATTTTGACGGGGTGCGAATTGATAACCTGCCGGAACGTGAGCTGATACCGGTCCGGCGGCGCTGCGGATTTTTATTCCAGGCGGGCGCCCTGTTTGACTCACAGACGGTGGAGCAGAATGTGTCGTTTCCGCTGGTGCAGCACACCCGGTATGCGCCGGCGAAAATCCGGCGGATCGTGCGGGAAAAGCTGGAGATGGTGGGACTGGGGGGGTATGAGGACCGGCTGCCCAGCCAGTTGTCGGGCGGCCAGCAGAAGCGGGTGGCCCTGGCGCGGGCGATTGCGCTGTCGCCGGAGGTGATTTTGTATGATGAGCCGACCACCGGGCTGGACCCGATCCGGTCGGATATCATCAACGACCTGATTATCAAGCTGCAGCACGAACTGCAGATTACTTCGGTGGTAGTGACCCATGATATGAAAAGCGCCTATAAAATTTCAGACCGGATCGTCATGCTGAACAAGGGGAAGATTATTGCCGACGGCACCCCGGATGAGATCCGGTCCAGTACGGATGAGCAGGTATGCCGGTTTATTGAGGGACGCGGACAGAGCCGGGCGGGGCAGGAAATAGAAAATGAGGATGCGAACGGATGAATGAGAATAAGCGAAACGTGATGGTAGGATTTTTCGTAGTAATCGGCCTGGCGGGACTGGGCTGGCTGATCATCCGCTTTGGGGATCTGCCGATCCTGATGAGCCGGTATAAGTCTCATGTGGTCACGATTTATTTTCCGGAGGCGCCGAGCATACAGGAAAATACGTCCGTATATTTTCGCGGCTATCCGGTGGGCAAGGTGATCCAGGTTCATCCGCCGATGCTATTGAGCGATCTGGACGATCCGGAAAAGGAATACTACCAGGTGGCGGTGGAAGTGGGGATATCCACGGAATATCCGGTGCCGAAAAATGTCAAGCCGAAGGTTTTTCGCCGGGGGTTAGGGGTGGGGTATATCGAGTTTGTGATGGATGGAAATGTGCCGTCGCACCAGTTGCTGGCGGAAGGGGATCGGTTCAAGGGGTCGCTTTCCCAGGCCAGTGAATTTATATCCGAGCAAACACAGGAGAAGCTGGATGAATTAATCGGCTCTCTGGCGGACTTGAGCAAGATTTTGAAAGGGCAATTGACCCCTGCTCCGCCGGCGATGGTGGATGAGAATAAAATCGAAGCGAATATCACCACGGCGATCATGCGGCTGAATGAGGTTTTGAAGAATCTCAATGATATTGTGGGGGATGCGGAGAATAAGAACAATCTCCGGAAGGGGCTGGCCGAGTTTTCCACGCTGGCGGTGGATATGCAGCAGGCGGTCCAGGAGGCCCAGGCTTTGGCGGCGGACGCGCGGGGATTGATTGCCAAATCGAGCGATACCGTCGGGAATATTGACCGGATGGCGGGGGAGTTTAGCACCACCTTCCAGCAGACGGGGGAGAAGATTCAGCTTGCGGCCGATGAGATGGCCCGCAGCCTGCAAACCATGAATACCGTGTTATCCGAGGTTTCGCAGGGAGAGGGGACCGTGGGGCGGATGATGAACGACCCCCGCCTGTACGAATCGTTTGTCGATGCCTGCCAGAATCTCAACCAGGCGATAACCGAATTCCGCGATTTGATTGCCCAGGTAAAGGAAGAGGGATTTTTCTAACAGGTACTCGATAATTTTTATAAATGAACACTTGCCAGTTGAGTTGAAATGCTGTATAGTACGAAACTCGATTGGAAAGTTCAGGCGGATTATACCGTCCTTTGACGTAAGTTGTTGATAATTGGAGATTTAAATGGCTAAGCCGAGACGTCGTCGCAAGATTGGCAGCAAGAAGCGCCGTGCCCGCTCTAAAGTGCGGCATCGCAAGTAATTGACCCGGCGTCTGCCTTTTAGCAGGGCAGAGCCGCCGGTGAAATTGCTATAACCTTCTTGATTATAGATAGATATATACACTCAGGCCCGGCTGAGTGTTTTTCTATGTTTTTTATGAGGGGGATTGCTTTGAGGTGGGGGGCTAGCCCGCATATTTTACAGGCTTTTGGTTTTCAGCAGCCTTTTTGCCCGCCTTCTTCGTTCTCGTCGCTATCTGACCTCAACATATATTTATATGCCTGCGGAAGATAGCTCCTGCGGTCTCAAAGGCGGACAAACATTCGCGCCGAAAACAGACGGTCGAAGCTGGTGAACCGAAAAATAGCACATAAGATATTCTGAATCATGGAGATAGAATCATATGTGTCAAAAATCCGTGAAATATGCGGGCTAGTCTTGTTATCTTAAAATTGTCCCCGCTTTTTTTGTGTAAGAAGCAGATTTATAAATAAAGCATTGTAAGTTGTTGTTTTACAAGGCTTTATTTCGTTCCCCGAACTTGACTAGAACCAGCATTAAAACCAGTCGTTTATGTTGGTTGTTAAAAATTCCTCCAGCGGGATGCCCTGGCCGCCGATAAGGAGTTTTCGGTGAACCTTGAACTTTGACGCAAACGCTTCGATGCCGGGCAATGAGACTTGGCGGCGGGTAGTTTTGACTTCAATCGCTATAATCTTGTCGCCTTTCGCTACCACAAAGTCCACCTCGCGGTTTCGATCTAACCAGTAATAGACATGGAAATCCGATGCTCTGGCTGAATTGACAAGATAACCCCCTACAGCAGACTCAACCAGTCGGCCCCAGTAATCGCCATCCTGGCGGGCATGTTCAAAATCCCTTGCGGCCTGGGAGTTAATCAGGGCATTATTTTGAACCTGAAACTTGGGACTCGAGGCCCGCTTTCGGTATTGCTGCCCGGAGTATTTCTGCAACCCCTCAAGCAGGCCGCAACCCTGCAGGAGTTCAAGATAATGAGCCAATGTTGTGGTATTGCCGACGTCCTGAAGCTGGCCCAGGATTTTGTTGAACGAGAAAATCTGGCCGCTGTACTGGCAGCCAATCTCAAACAGCCGACGGAGCAGGGCAGGTTTGTCAATTCGCTGCATGAGAAGAATATCCCGTGATAAGGTGGTCTCAACCAGGGAATCGAGCACATAGCGGCGCCACCGCTGTGGATCTTCAATCAGCGGGGCAGCGCCCGGATATCCGCCATAAAAAACAAAATGGTCCACATCCCAGGCGAAGGCTTTGTGCATTTCACCGAAGGACCAGTGAGTTACCGGGATCGTTTCAAAACGGCCGGCCAGACTATCTGATAATCCCTGTTGAACCAGGAGGGGAGCAGAGCCAAGAAGTACCACGTGTAACGGGAGTTTATTGGCAGAATCCTGATCCCAAAGGAGCTTGAGGATGTCCGACCAGTTGGGGATTTTCTGTATTTCATCCAGAACCAGTACGGCTGCGTAATTTTTTGCGGCGTCAGACAATTTCAACCGGGCAATTTCCCACTGTTGTTCGATCCAAATCCGACCGCGAAGCGCAGGTTCATCCGCGGAGGCGTAATGGCTGGGGATGTCCAGGTTTTTTAATACTTGCCGAAGCAAAGTGGTTTTTCCCGTCTGGCGGGGGCCTGCCAGGACCTGTATAAACCGCCGCGGTTCGTTTAGCCTTTTTAAGAGGACCTGGCTGATAGGTCGCTTGAACATGGCTTGTTTTCTCTCAAGAAACCAATTTACAATTTACTCAATATACTTAGTAATTTTACTCATACTAAATAGTATCGACAAGTAAAACCAAAGGCGTTACATGAAAATTCGTACCTAATATGATGTATCTGATTTGATAACAAGAGGTTACAAAACAAGTGCTTCCGGGATGAATTTATAGGTCAGACTTCCAATATAACCTGCGTTATATGATCTGAACTGAAGCTAAATATGACGCCAGGGTCAAAAGCTTTTCGACTCCTAGTTATTGGGGAGCCGGAAATTTTAAAAGGGTACTTGACTAATGACAATAATTGATACATAATGTATTAGTAGTATTAATACAATTTATTTCTAGTGAATTTGAATATTTATTATGATAACCTGTTGGTAAATAATCAGATGAGACTTTGGGTACAAATAGCACCTGGTTCCAACGAACCGATTTATCTTCAAATTGCAGCACAAATTAGTGAAGCGATTGCCAAAGGGGAGCTTGCGGCGGGCGATCAATTGCCGACGGTGCGGAAGCTGGCGGGAGAGCTGGTCATCAATCCTAATACGGTGGCCAGAGCCTATAATGTGCTGGAGGGGCAGGGGCTTATCGTCAGCAAGATCGGGGCGGGGACCTTTGTGACTGATCCCAGGCATCGGGACAAAGACGCCAGCCAGTTCCATATACTGGCGGAGAGGATGGATAACGTCATCATTCAGGCGCTCAATCTGGGATTAACACGGCAAACAATAACCGAACTGTTTCATACCCGGCTGACCAATCTGGTTAGTTATACAGATAGCGGAAAACAGAAAAATGAGTGACATAGTTTTGGAAATAAAGGATCTTACCAAATATTACGGCAGTCATCTGGCCCTGGACCATGTGAATCTCCGGGTACCCAGAGGGAGTATTTATGGACTCCTGGGGCGGAACGGGTCGGGCAAGACTACGGCCATCAAACTAGTCCTGGGCTTGCTGCGGCCGACAGCGGGAACCGCACAGATTCTGGGGTGCGATTCCCAGGAGATCACTCCGGCGGTACGCCAACGGATCGGGTATGTGACCGAGGGGCATCGGCTGCCCGGCTGGATGCAGATCCGGGAACTGGAAAAATTCCAGCGCCCCTTTTATCCGGATCAATGGGACGGCAAGCTCTTTCATGAGATGCTGGACTATTTTGAACTTTCGCCCAACCGCAAAGTGAAGCAAATGTCAAACGGCCAAAGGGGGCAGATTTCCCTGGCGTTAACCATGGCATCCAGCCCGGAACTGCTGATCATGGACGATCCGACCCTGGGACTCGATACCGCCATACGGCGGCAATTTCTGGAAGGGATGATCCGGCTTATTCAGCGGGAGGAGAAGACGATTCTATTTTCGAGCCACATTCTCAGTGATGTGGAACGGGTGGTGGATCGAATCGCGGTTCTCGACAAAGGAATGGTACGGGCGGACTGCCCGCTGGAGGAGTTTCGCAGTGCCATCCGGAAGTTTCGCTTCCGTTTTAAAAACGCGATTCCGGCGGATATTCACCTGGCGAGTTTGCTGCACCGGCGGCAAAAAGGCAGGGATCTGGAATTGACGCTGGCAGGCACCCGTACGGAACAGATCGATGCCTGGGCGGCGGAGGCGGATATAGAGTATTATAAAGAATTGAATATGAACCTGGAAGATCAATTTATCGAATACACGGAACCCCCCAACAGTACGAGATTGTTTCTCTGGGAGAATGAGCATGATGAAGTTTATCGCCCTGCTTAAAAAAGATCTGCGCGAATGCCTGCCCTGGATGCTGCTGGCGGGGGTAGTCCTGCTGTTATTCGGATCCATGATTTTGCATTACAGCAGCAAAGGGTGGTGGGAACGCTATCGCGTTTGGTCCGGCGACAAAGGTTCCACCATCAATGCCTACACCTTGCTCGAACACGAACCCCTGTATGATATCAGCCCACTTTTGTTTTGCCTGCCTTTGGCGCTGGGACTGGTTTTGGGTATCCGGCAATTCTGGATACCGGGCTTTGATAAGACCTGGGCCTTTTGCCTGCATCGTTCGGTACCGCGCCGTGCCGTTTTGTGGTCCCGGTTCAGTGCCGCGGTCCTGTCGCTGGTGCTGGGGCTGGGGCTTATCTGGACTTTGTTGTACGTGTATGCCATACGGCCCGGTGTGTTTCCCATTCCTCCTATCCCTGAGACCCTGCTGGGAGGCTGGATCTTTATCCTGCTGGGTCTGGTGGCCTATTGCGGGACTGTCTTGTCCGGCCTGTCGCGCGTACGCTGGTACACCACCCGATTGTTTGGCATTGTTTTTGTTGTCTTTATTCTGATTGCGTGCCTGATTCAAACCAATCTGCTGCATTGCTTTTTGTTTATTCTCCTGGGATTGGTAATCCTGGTTTCGCAGATTATTTATACGTTTTTGAACAGGGAATTTTAGCATGGAGAAAGCACGGCCATGAAATTACAAGATGCCATCAAATATCTATCCGTTCCTTCGCGGATATTCATGGTATGGATTACCCTGCTGGCAGTGGTATTGATACTCGGGAGTATTATTTATGGACTGGTCGTATCGTATGCCAGGCCCATACCTCCGGAGCTGTCCGCCCAGGAGACCCAGGCAATGCGTAGGGAAAATGCGCATCGGGTGTTCCTTCCGGACGGATCGGTGCTTCTGGTCAATGACCATAACGAAAACGCGACCGAGATCTATGATGAAAATCAAAACCTCCTGTGGACCGGGAAACGAATAGACAATCCCTATCACTACCTGCAGTTTGAGGATCGCAACCGCCCGCAAGGGATCGCTGAACGGGAATTGAAAGGGTTCTATGGGATTACCCCGGAATTTTCCCGGCCGCTGGTAATCCCTGTCGTGTCGGGCGAGCGGAATATCCGGGAACGCTGGCGTTATGATTATTCCCGGAGATTTTTTACCGGTTACAATTCCGCGGGGCAACGGATCGGTTACCTGGGCGCAAACGGCTTTGTGCCAACCCGGGAAGAGGTGCAGCCGCTGGGGCAATTCCGTTGCCTGTTTGCCTGGTCCCCTCCAGATACCTACAGTCCCATGCTGGTATGGCAAACAGCGCACGGAATCTACCAGATCGATTTTTCGCAACACAGTCTGAAGCGGCTTTTTGAATCCCGGGAAACTCTGATCGAAAAAATTGCATCTATTAATTACTGGTGTCAAATTCATGAGGAGGAAACCGAATACCGGCCCACGATTCTGGTGGAACTCAAATCAGGCAATCGAATGCTGGTGCTCGGCAATCCCGAGCAAATACTGCCAATCCATATCCCGGAAACCATGGAATTCGATCCCATCCAGGTGGTCGCCTCGCAGACGGATATTTTCTTAAAAACGTCCTCTGTAATAGGAAGACCCCGGACCCGTGACCTGGATCTTTTGATTCAATGGTGGCAGGACCACCAGCACAAACCTATCCAACATGTTATGACGCTTTATCGGATCACCAGCCAGGGCAGCCTGGAATGTATCCGGCAGTATGAATGGACATGGACAAGGGCAAATCAGTTTCCGGAACATTTTCAATATATGGAGTCCGTGATGAAAAAAACGCGGTGCTATCTATCCACCGCATCCCCGGCTATTTTTGATCCGATTTGGCGTTGGTATTACAGACAGGCAAGGCTGGAATCTCCCAGCAACGATCCCTTGCAAAGGATGCTGGCCGAAATTATTGACCTTTATAGACCCATGAATTTGACCGCCAATTTGCTCTTGGCGTTGCTGATGGCCTTTCTGACTCTTTGGCATGCCTGGCCCCGGAGAACGACATGGGAGGCGTTGATTTTCTGGCTGATCTTTGTCATGGCGTTTAACCTGGCAGGCCTGCTGACCTATTTGGCATTAAACCATGTGCCCTTGATACGCTGTGCGGCCTGCGGCAAGAAACGTGGGCTGAATCGATTGGATTGTCCTCACTGCAAGGAGGGGTTGGCAATACCCAAGCAGAAAGAGATTAATTCGATATTGATTAAGCAAGTTTGACGCCAGGGTCAAAGGCTCTTGGACCCCTGGTTATCGGGGCGTCAGAGCTGTTTTTGGAGGGAAATATCGACTTTTGGCGGTTCCGTCAATATACACAGCAAATGGTTCATAACCAATTTACTTGTAATTGGTTACAATTAACTGTTTGTAATAATCCTTTATTCTTTTTAACACAGAAACCATACAAAAAACATTAAATATACAAAATAAATACAATCTATTTACACAATTTTTTTACATATTTATTGCAATTTTATCACAAACTATTAATCTAAATAGTAGAATAAATGCGATTGGGCAACTCAATCAAGGTACGCACTGCATAACGAAAGGTGATTGCTATATGCCTTACTATTTAGATCTTAAAAAGAAAGAGCTGGACATCTATCTGAAAACCATTCAGAAAGCCGTTTATCAGCCGGTCAGCGATCTGGAGATTACCGCTTGGATCACTCCCGAACCGGTATCGTATGAGCAGCGAGAATCCGGGAAGAAAATCTCACTGAAAGTCGGCCAGAAATGGGGCGATCTCTTTGACTGCGGCTGGTTCCATTTTACCGGCCGGATTCCGGGTTGTGCCGCCGGTAAAAAGGTGGTTTTGCTGCTGGACATCAATGGGGAAATGTGTGTTGTGGACCGGCAGGGCCATCCGCTGTGCGGCCTGACCAACGGCAGCTCGGTCTATGACTATACCCTCGGTCAGCCGGGCAAAAAAGTCCTGCCCATCACCGATGCCGCCCGGGAAAACGAAATCGTGGATGTCTGGGCCGACGCCGGCTGCAACGACCTCTTCGGCACTCTCTGCAAAGACGGCACTGTGGAACTGGCCAGCATCGCCATCTGCAACGAAGCCATGCGCGGACTTTACTATGATTTTGAAGTCCTGATCGACTTCCTGAAAATCCTGCCCGAAAACACCGCCCGCTCTCACCAGATTCTCCACGCCCTGCACCAGGCCACTCTGGTCTTAAATAATTACACCGAAGCCGAAGCCGCCCAGGCCCGCCAAATCCTCGCGCCCGTCCTGTCGAAAAAGAACGGCGACCCTTCCCTGTCCATCAGTGCCGTCGGCCATTCCCATATGGACCTGGCCTGGCTCTGGCCCATCCGCGAAACCATCCGCAAAGGGGCACGTACCTTCGCCACCGTTCTGCAAATGATGGACCGCTACCCGAACTACATCTTCGGTGCCAGCCAGCCCCAGCTCTATCAATGGATGAAGGATCACTACCCTTCCCTGTATCAGCGAATCCGCGAAAAAGTGGCTCAGGGCCGCTGGGAGGTACAGGGCGGCATGTGGGTGGAAGCCGATACCAACGTCACCGGCGGGGAAGCCCTGATCCGCCAGTTCCTGTACGGCAAACGGTTCTTCCGCCGGGAATTCGGCATCGACCTCAAAAATCTCTGGCTGCCCGATGTCTTTGGTTATTCCGGCGCCCTGCCCCAGATTATGAAAAAATGCGGCGTCGATTATTTCATGACCCAGAAGCTTTCCTGGAGCGAGACCAACCGCTTCCCCCATCATACCTTCCGGTGGGATGGCATCGACGGCACAGAAGTCCTGACCCATATGCTGCCGGAAGAAACCTACAACAGCCCGGTCCTGCCCTGGGGCCTTCACAAGGCGGAAACCGTTTTTTGCGACAAGGGTATTTCCGATCGCTGCCTGCTGCTCTTCGGTATCGGTGACGGCGGCGGCGGGCCGGGCGAGGAACACCTCGAGCGGTGCGAGCGGGTCCAGAATCTGGCCGGCCTGCCCCCGGTCATCCAGGAGCCTGCCTATAAATTCTTCCAGCGGATCGACCAGGACACCCATCGTTACCAGAAATGGACCGGGGAACTCTACCTGGAACGGCACCGCGGCACCTATACCACCCAGGCCCGCAGCAAATGGTTCAATCGAAAGATGGAGCTGGCCCTGCGCGAGCTGGAACTAAATGCCGCCCTCGCCCAAAACCTCGTCCACGCCCAATATCCCGCCGACCAGCTCGACCAAATCTGGAAGGAAACCCTGCTCTACCAGTTCCACGACATCCTGCCGGGTTCCTCCATTAAACGGGTGTACGATGAATCCCTGGCCCGCTATGCCAGCCTGCACAGTGAAGTTCTCGACCTTACCAATAAGGCGAAAACCGCGGTCTTTACCCAGATCAACACCGCCGCTCTGCAAGATCCCGCCGTGATTAGCAACTCTCTCTCCTGGCCGCGTGAGGAATGGCTGAAAATCGGTCCGCAATGGACCAGAGTCTCAGCCGACCCGCTGGGTTACACCACCATCGATCTGGCCAGGGCCGTCGTACTTCCCCATGATCTCATCGCCAAAAAAGATGTTCTGGAAAATGACATCCTTAAAGTCTCCTTCGCGCCCGACGGTTCGATCCAGTCCATTTTCGATAAATCCGCCCAGCGGGAAATCATCCCTTCCGCCGCCTCTGCCAATCGCCTGGCCGTCTATCCCGACCGCGGCGATGCCTGGGATTTTTCCATGGACTACGCCGATCGCCAGCCGGATTTCTTCACCCTGCAATCCGCCTCCGCCAAGGTGGACGGGCCGCGGGCCATCCTGCATCAGGAATACACACATGGCCAGTCCAGACTCACCCAGGACATCATCCTCACCCACGGCAGCCGCCGCCTCGATTTCGTCACCCACATCGACTGGCAGGAAACCCATAAAATGCTCCGTACCTCCTTCCCCGTGGACATCCACGCCCGCGAGGCCACCTGTGAAATCCAGTTCGGCAGCATCAAACGACCCACCCATGCCAATACCACTTGGGACCTGGCCAAATTCGAAATCTGTGCCCACAAATATCTGGACATCTCCCAGCCGGACTACGGCGTGGCCCTGCTGAACGACTGCAAATACGGCCACAAAGTACTGGGCAACATCCTGGACCTCGACCTGCTCCGCAGCCCCGATTACCCCGGCAAGGAAGCCGATCGCGGCGAGCACGAGCTTACCTACTGCCTCTTCCCCCACCCCGGCAGCCATATCGAAGGAAAAGTAATGCAGGCCGGCTACGAACTCAACTGCCCCCTGCAGGCAGCGCCTCTCCCGAAACAAACGGGTTCCCTGCCCGCCTCTTTCAGCCTGCTGACCGTCGATGCCCCAAACGTCATCGTCGAAACCGTCAAAAAAGCCCAGGACAGCGACAGCCTGATTATCCGCCTCTACGAAGCCGCCGGCTGTTCCGCCCGGGCCAATCTGCATTTTGCGATGGACATCAAAAACATCGAACAGGTGGACATGATGGAAGAAAACCCCATCCCTCTGTCTGTGCAGGGAACGCACCTACCCTTGTCATTCCGGCCTTTTGAAATCCAAACTCTAAAAATTTCTGTTTAAACCAGGAGTCACTATGTCACGAAAATATGATATCATGGTCGCCGGCCACTTGTGCCTGGATATGATTCCCCTCTTTCCCGACACCGGCGCCAAAACCATCGGGGACATCATGCGCCCCGGCAAACTGGTCAACGTCGAACAGGCCAAGATCAGCACCGGCGGCCCCGTCTCCAACACCGGCATCAACATGAAGACCCTCGGCAGCAAGGTCTGCTTTTGCGCCTGCGTGGGGGACGACGAATTCGGTCGCCTAATCATCGACATCCTCCGGCGCAGCGGCAACGCCGACGGGGTCCACATCCTCACCGGCCAGGCCAGTTCCTACACCGTCGTCATAGCCCCGCCCGGCATCGACCGCATTTTCCTGCACAATCCCGGCACCAACAACATCTTTACCGCCCAGGACCTCGACCCCGGCCTCATCCGGCAGTGCCGCCATTTCCATTTCGGCTACCCCCCGCTGATGAAACGCATGTTCGAGGATGAAGGCAATGAATTGCAGCATATCTTCCAGATCGCCAAGGAGGCCGGCGCCACCACCTCCTGCGACATGACCCTGCCTGACCCGGCCTCCGCTTCCGGTAAGGCCCCCTGGAAAAAGATTCTCGCCAAAATTCTCCCCTTTGTGGATATTTATGTCCCTTCCGTGGAAGAAACATTCTATATGCTCGATCCCGAGGGTTTCCTGAAAATGAAAGCCCGGCATAACCACGCCGAACTAATCGATTATTTCACGCCGGAAGATTATTCCCGCATTGCCGATCAGGTTCTCGCCCTCGGCGCCAAAATGGTCACCCTCAAATCCGGCCCCCGCGGCTTCTATATCAAAACCGCCTCCCAAAACACCTTCGCCGGTATGGGCGCCGCCCAGCCGGGCGACCCCGCCAACTGGTCCCGGCGGGAACTTTGGGCTCCCGCCTTCGTGGTCGATCATTTCGGCAGCGCCACCGGTTCCGGCGATTCCGCCATCGCCGGCCTGCTCAGCGGTTTTCTGCGCGGCCTGAGTATCGAAGAGTCGCTCAAATACGCCACCGGCTGCGGCTTGCAGAACGTCCGCGTGCTCGACGCCGTCAGCGGCATCAAAACCTGGGACGAAACCACCGCCATGATCCGCCAGAACTTGCCGATGATCGATATCCATAATTCCTCCCCCGAATGGTCCTGGCACCAGCCCTCCCAGCTTTGGGCCGGCCCTTCGGACCCTTTACGCCATTCTCACTAACAACATAGCTTTTTCATCATACCAGGAAAAATCAAATGAAAAAACCAAGTACTAAAACGGCAAAACGAACCGGACACGTAGTTTCTCATACTCACTGGGACCGCGAGTGGCGCTACCCCATCTGGGAAACCCGCCTGATGCTGGTGGACTTCATGGATGAACTGATCGGCCTGCTCGAAAAAGGCACCTATCCCGGTTTCCTGCTCGACGGCCAGGTCACGCCGGTTCTGGATTATCTGGAGATTCGCCCCGAAATGGCCGATCGTGTCAAGGCCCTGGTCGCCGCCGATAAACTCCAGATCGGCCCCTGGCTGATTTTGCCGGATGAGTTCCCCATCGACGGGGAATCCCTCGTCCGCAACCTCCTGCTGGGAACCCGCCAGGCCCAGGAATTGGGTAAGGTTTTCAACGTCGGCTACACTTCCTTCGGCTGGGGCCAGACCGCCCAGCTTCCCCAGATTTACGCCGGCTTCGGCATCGACCTGGGCATGGTCGGCAAACGGGTTGACAAAAAGCGGGCACCCCATTCCGAGTTCATCTGGCAAGCCCCCGACGGCAGCCAAATGCTCACCACCCGCTTCGGCGACCTGGGCCGCCAGAACTTCTATTTCTGCATCCATCTGTCCGCCCTCTTCGGTATGGAGCATCTGGGCGATACATGGTATTACGACTGGGCCAACGGCGGCTTGGCCTTCCACCGCGCCGACCGCGAGCAAATGGAACAGGATCACTTCCGCCTGGACGCCCCGCAAAAATGGTTCCTGGAGGTCATCACCCCCGACCTGATCGATAGGACCTGGAAAACCACCGACGAAAGCATGCTGGCCGATGACCGCCTGATGATGAACGGCTGCGACTATACCGCCGCCCAGCCGATGTTCCCCGAAATGATGAAAAAGCTCAACGACACCGACCCCGCCGCCGACCGCCGGTGGATTCATACCACCATGACCCGCTTCGTCGAAGTCATGCGGCAAAAACTGGACCGCTCGCAACTGCCCGTCGTTACCGGCGAATTGCGCGACGGCCCCGCCGCCGCCATCACCGGCAACGCCCTGACCACCCGCCTCTACCTCAAGCAACTGAACAAAAAGGCCCAGAACCTCCTCATCCGCTTCGCCGAGCCGCTCTCCGTGCTGGCCGCCCTGGCCGGCGCTGCCTTCCCGGAAACCTTCCTGAACAAAGCCTGGCGATTCCTTCTCGACTCCCACCCCCACGATTCCATCAACGGCGTCACCCAGGACAAAACCGTGCTCGACGTCGAAAACCGCCTCCAGCAGGTCATCGACCTCTCGCAAAGCCTGGGCAACCGTGCCATGCAGGAACTCATCCGCCGGATCAACCTGGACGGCTTCGACAAAAAGGATGTCCTGGTGGTGGTTTTCAATCCCCTGCCCTATCCCCGCCGTGAAATCCTCGAAGCCTGGATCAACATACCCATCCCAGCCGGCCAGACAGAGGCCTTCTGGACCATGGACGTCCAGGGCCTCCAGATGTTCGACGCCGAGGGCCGGCCGGTCAGCACCCAATGGCAGGGCTGCTCTCACGAAACCTAC
>JAKQBU010000134.1 GCA_029573975.1 Planctomycetota bacterium | reverse complement strand
TGAGGGCCTCTTTCGGTTCTCCCAGCAGCAGATAGATTACTCCGCAGGCCACCAGCAGCAGGAACATCGGTTCCCGAATTACCTCCAGGGCGATGGTAAAGCTGTTACGACGGTTGCTGTGGGGTAGTTCATTGTACCCTTCTTCCGTAAGTCTTTGTTGTGCCTGGCTTTGTGTCAAACCAGCGATGCGGCTCATATCAACAGGATTAAGCATTTTTTACACCACTTATGACGCCGGCGTCAAAAGCTCTTCAACCCCTTGTTATGGGGAGCCAGAGTGAGTTTTTGGAAGTCAATAACGACTTTTGGCGGTTCCGTCAATTATCTTACGCTTGTATCCCGGCTATAGTGGGGGGGACCTTGCTTTACTTATTGAAGACGGCAAAAAACCATAAAGGTAGATCATATAAATTCCCAAAGGCCAGTCAATCATTAAATCAAGTCTTTAGAGATGGTTATGAAGCACGCGGCAGGATTGTATTGGGGGTATAAAAAAAATAAAACTTTAACCAAATTTATGTTGCAGAACCAAGAAACACACCTATAATACTACTTTTGCCTTGCCGCACGGGGCCGCATGATGGTTCGTGCAAGGGGCTGAAGTGACGCGGTGTATTCAGCTCATGCCTCCGGTAAGGTCCAACAGGGTAAGAAGTTACCCCAGCGCGGCTAGTCCGACAGGCAGTAGAATAACTGGTAAATTAAAGTAAATAATACCCGGTGGTGTAATCGGTAACACACGAGTTTTTGGTACTTGCATTCCAGGTTCGAGTCCTGGCCGGGTAGATAAAAAATGTAAGAAGAGTTAGAAAATACCTTAAAAAATGGAATTAGAAGATAATTTAATTGTATTCAGCGGCGGTTCCAATCCGGATCTTACGCAAAAGATCTGTGATTATGTCGGCATTCCGGTCGGCAAGACCAAAGTGGAGCCATTCCCCGATGGCGAGACGCTGGTCAAGCTGGAACAGGATGTACGCGGCCGGGACTGTTTTGTGGTACAGTCCACCTGCCCCCCGGTTAATAATAATCTGGTTGAACTTTTGATTTTTCTGGATTGTCTGCATCGTGCCTCCGCCCTTCGGATTACAGCGGTTTTGCCATATTTCGGCTATGCCCGTCAGGACCGTAAGAGCGAAGGGCGTACCCCATCAGTGCCAAGCTGGTAGCGAATCTGATTACGACGGCACGGGCGGACCGGGTGCTGACGGTGGATTTGCATGCCGAGCAGGTGCAGGGTTTTTTCGATATTCCATTGGACCATCTGAAAGCGGAGCCGGTTTTGGTTAAGTATTTTCGGAAACTGGATTTACAGGATAAAGTGCTGGTTTCCCCTGATGTGGGCAATGTAAAGACCGCTAAGATATACGCCCAGGATTTGGGCGGGGAACTGGCGGTAATTGATAAACGCCGGATCAGCGGCAGCCAGGCCGAAGCGGTCCGGATTATCGGTGACGTCAAGGACAAGCATGTATTGATGTTCGATGATATGATAACAACAGCCGGAACCATATGTTCAGCGGCCCGGCTGGTAAAGGAGAAAGGGGCCAAAAGTGTCCGCGTGGGTGCCACGCACGGGATTTTCGCCCCTCCGGCGCTCGAGCGGCTCAGCGAGGCTCCGATTGATGAGGTCGTGGTAGCGGATACAATCCCCTTGAGCCGGGAAGCGGGGCAGTTGCAGAAGTTAAAGGTGGTATCAGTCGCCAGTTTGTTAGGAGAGGCGATTATTCGTATTCACCAAAATAGATCGATAAGTGCTATATTTGAAAGCTTTTAACAGAGGTTTGGAATGGAACAATCATTGATTTTGAAGGCAAAAAAACGTGATCGAGTGGGTAGTCGTATGTCCCGGAAGATCCGGTCGCAAGGTCTCTTGCCCGCGATTATTTACGGCCATCAGCAGGAACCCGTATCGATTCAGTTGATTTACCATGATTTTGCGCTGGAATTGCAGCATCATCACCGGCTGCTGGATATTGATCTGGACGGCAAGCAGGAAAAGCTGCTGGTGAAGGATATCCAGTACGATCATATGGGGGATAAGATTGTTCATGTGGATCTGGCCCGTGTGAGACTGGATGAGCGGGTAGAGGTAACGGTGGCGGTGGAACTGAAAGGGATTCCGGTGGGCGTCAGTGAAGGCGGTACGCTGGAGCAGGCTTTGATGGGAGTGGAATTGGAGTGTCTGGTAACCAGCATACCGGAAAGCATTCGAGTCAAGGTTGCCGATCTGAAGCTGGGGCAGCATTTGCTGGCCAAGGATTTGGAACTCCCGGCAGGCGCCAAACTGACTACGGATCCGGAAGCGCTGGTGGCCATTGTCCGGGCCAAGACGGAGGAAGTGGAAGAAGCCGCGCCGGTAGCCGCCGAGGAAGGTGCAGAGCCGGAAGTGATAACTGCCAGACCGCCGAAGGAAGAAGAGGCCGAGTGATCCGCCTGTTGCCGCGTTTTGTCGCGTAGAAATTTGAAAAGTGAATAGGGAACAAGGATCCGATGAAACTGATTGCAGGCCTGGGCAATCCCGGAGCCGAATATAGCAATACCCGGCATAATGCTGGATTTTTCGTAGTGGACCGGCTGGCGAGCCGCTGGAGGATTGACATGACTCGCCAAAAGCATAATGCGATATACGGCAGCGGAATGTATGAAGATGAGAAGTTGTTACTGCTGAAGCCGCAGACCTTTATGAATCGCAGCGGCACCAGCGTAGCAGAAGCGGTAAATTTTTATAAGGTTGATAGGAAAGATATACTGGTGATTCTGGATGACATGGCGCTGCCTTTGGGGCAGATGCGGCTGCGGAGCCAGGGCAGTTCTGGCGGACATAATGGTCTGCAGGATGTGCTGGATAAGCTGGGCAGCCAATCCGTCAACCGGTTGCGAATCGGCATCGGGTATCCCCAGCACGGTGATACGGTCAATTATGTTTTAAGTACTTTTACGGAACAGGAAGCGATGGAACTGGCATCGCTGCTGCCCAAAGCGGCGGCGGCGGTGGAATGCTGGGTACGCGACGGCATGGCAGAGGCCATGAATCAGTTTAACGCTTCCGAAACAAACTAACGATCCGCCGGAGAAACGGCGGTTCTAGGAAATAGTTATGTTTATTGGATTTATAACGGCTTTTTCGCACGGTAAAGTGCAGGAGGTGTACCGTTGACCAACGGTGTCAAGCGTACCTATGAAGCAATGTTTTTGGTGGATTCCGCAGTGGCCAGTACCCGCTGGGAGGAAGTCATGGCCGCGATTGATCTGGTCTTTCAGCGAGCGGATGCGGAAATAATTAATGTCAAGAAATGGGATGAACGCCGCTTGTGCTATGAAATAGCCGGTCAGAAGCGGGGTATGTATATTCTGGCCTATTTTCGGGCGCTGCCTGTGAAAATTAACACGCTGGAACGGGATATCCGGCTGAATGAGTTGTTCCTGCGTTCCCTGGTATTGCGCCGCGATCATATCACCGAGGAACAGATGGAGCAGCCCACTCCCGCGATGCTGAATGTTGAGCGGGATGACCGGCAGTCTGGTTCTTCGGGTGAGGATTCCCAGCCAGAAACAGAATCAGAGGCGGAAGAGCCTGATTTTGACGCCATTGAGATCCAAGCGGATTCCAAGCCGGCCACGAAAGACAAAAGTATATAGTCGTTTGAATGGCAGCGAAGGCGGCCTGCCCACCCGGCTGAGGATGCTTGGGAAGACCCCTAACGGCTATTCGAACCAGAAGGAGTTATCCTATGGCCAGTTACAATAAAGTGATCATGATTGGCAATTTGACCCGTGATCCCCAGTTGACCTATCTGCCCAGCAATACTCCGGTGGTGGAGTT
>JAKQBU010000127.1 GCA_029573975.1 Planctomycetota bacterium | reverse complement strand
GCTTCCACCTGGAGTGAATTTCCCCATCGCACTTTCGTTTCCTGCCCTGCCGAAAGTATGGAAAATATGAATGATAATCAAAGTTTTATAGAAAAGCAAGAAAATTTTTGCTATATTCTCACAAATTCTTATCGGCAAAGGCTTTAGGAAAACCCGGAGCCGCCGCCGGCTCTATAAATCTTTGTCTATTATGAATTTATAGCCGATTTCCCGGATGGTGTGCAGAAAGGCTGGGCGGTGCGGGTCGGATTCGATTTTGTTGCGCAGGGTGGTGATGAAGCGGTCCACGCTGCGGTGGGTGACGAAGCTGTCGTAGCCCCAGACGCGGTTCAGGATTTCATCGCGGGTCAGGGCGCGGCCCTGCTTTTTGACGAAGAACTCCAGCAGCTTGAACTCCTTGGGGGATAATTTGATTTCTTCGTGGCTGCGGGTGAGTTTGCGGGCGGGGATGTCCAGCTCGCAGTCCCCGAACCGATAGACCGGCTGATCCTGCTGGTGGCGGCGGCGCAGAAAGGCGGCGGAGCGGGCCAGCAGTTCCTTGATGCGGAACGGCTTGGTGACATAATCATCCGCCCCCAGGTTAAGCCCCAGGATGATATCCGATTCCTCGCCCTTGGCCGTGAGCATGATGATCGGCATTTCGAGTTTTTCCTTGCGAATCAGCCGGCAGATTTCGTAACCGTTGATTTTGGGCAGCATGATATCCAAAATGATCAGGTCCGGCTGATGATTTAGCGCCGCCTCCAGCCCCGCCTCCCCCTCCGCCGCCGTTACCACTGTATAACCGGCAAACTCGAAGTTATCCTTCAAGCCCCGCCGCATGGTCGCGTCATCTTCTATGATCAGGACGGTTTCCATTATATATCGACCAGGGATTTTTCAAAATCCTTGACCATGAAGTGTTTGCTTTTGCCTTTGGGGATGATGGTGTGGCCCTCGGCTGCGAGACGTTTTTTCAGGTTTGGCAGGCCGCCGGGATATTTTTCGTTCAGGAGGCCGCCGGTTTTGAGGGTCCGCCAGTAGGGGGTGATATTCTTTTTGCCTTCCTGTTCCGCTTCATTGGCGGCGTTGGCAGCGATCCAGGAAAAGATGCCGGTGGTAATCGGGCAGCCGATAGTCGCATGGTGTCTCACGGCCAGTATCTGGCGAATTTCGTTGATGGTAATCAGTTTGCCCCTGGGCACTTTGGCCATGATCGCATCGACCTCCAGCGGGGCCGGGATCACAAAGGTGCCGGTCCCCCAGCGCTTACTCTTTTTCTCGTCGATCTTTTCCACCCGCGGCAGATCCTTACTATCCGCCAATTTTTCCTGCCATGTGGTTTTCTTTTTCATCATGCCTGGCCTCCATTTTGCATACCTTTGGTCACAAACAATTTTACCGTGAACGTGCTGCCCTGGCCGGGTTTGCTCTCGACATCGATCCGCCCATGGTGGGCATCGACGATGTATTTGACGATACTCAGGCCCAGGCCCGCGCCTTCCGCCCGGCGGGTCAGGCTGCTATCGGCCTGGTAGAACCGGTTGAATATCTTTTTCATCACCCGGCGGGTCATGCCGATACCGTTGTCCCGCACCGCAAAAACCACGGCATTCTCCTGCTGATATACCCGCAGCTCGATCTGCCGGTCATCATACGAATATTTATAGGCGTTGTCCAGCAGGTTCACCAGTACGGTTACCATCGCATCCTTGTCAGCGGGGACGGCGGGCAGGTGTTCGGCAATGTCAGCGGTGAACCGGCAATGGTTCTGAAACCGTGTCTGCAGGGCCTCCGCAGCCTGGCGGGCGATTGCCGCCGGGTCGGCAGGTACGATCTCGAAGACCTGCTTATTCCGCTCCATCCGGGAGAAGGTCAGGAAATGATCGATCAGCCGGCCCAGCCGGGTGTTTTCCTGGTCGATCAGTTGCAGATATTCCCGGACCTGCTGGGGATCCTGATGGTGACCGGCCAGCAGGGTATCCACCAGCACCCGCGTGGAGGCCAGCGGGGTTTTCAGTTCGTGCGTGACGGTCGCCACGAAATCATTTTTCAGTTTATTGAGCTTGGCCTGCCGGATGAGCGACCGGGCGGCCAGGCCCGACACCAGCAGCATCAGGCCGATGACCAGGACCGTGGTCCAGATATAAATCAGACGCTGGCGGTTGCTGGCGGCGGAAAAGATTTCGGTTCGGAAGTGCAGTTCTGCTTTCCACTGGGGAAAATATCGACCCAGAGCGCAGGTATAAAAAAGTCTGCCCGATACTATTTTCGTACCTTCGACAACCTCCGGCTGACCGGCGACAAGCTGGCCGGTATCATCGTAAATCCGGCAGAAGACCATCTCATCTTCCAGATCGGTAAGTGCCGCCTGCAGAAACGAATCAAGCGTCTCCAGCATCATCAGACATAAAACCTTTTTATCGGCAATCGAATAATGAATGCCATAGAGCGGCATATTCAAGTCCAGCCGCCGGAAGGTTTCCTCGGGCCAATCTTTCAGGGAAGCAAAGTCGGGGTACCGTTCGGCCGCAAGAATCGCCAGTTGTTCCGCCTCAATAGTTTTTTGAGCACGGGTGATTTCCGGACCCAGCTTTTCCGCCAATCCCGCCTCCCGGGCGATGGCCATCAGCCTCTCCAGCATCCAGATTCTCGTTTCGCCGGGGAAAGGGGCCGACAGGAGGGGGTCTTCTGATTCCTGGTTATAGCGCGAATTGCCCAGGATCCGCCGCAAATGGCTGAACAACATCTCGCTGCCGGACTTCTGGTATAACTCGGCCAGTCTCACCCGTCCCTGCAAGATCAGGGCGATAACCGGGGAATCCTGTATGTTTTTATCTGCCGGATAGGCAATCTGGTAACATAACTCCGCCGCTTCCTCCGTTCTTCCTAACTT
The DNA here is from genome assembly GCA_029573975.1 of Planctomycetota bacterium. The sequence continues at coordinate 5,986 of JAKQBU010000127.1, read as the reverse complement.
TGACAGACAGCGGACCAGCGCCAACCGGGCCTGATACCGGACAAAATCATTTTTGGCTGCATCCAGGCCGGTCTGGTATAGTTTCAGCGCCTCGGCGGGATTATTCTGCACAAATTCCAACTGCCAGGCATCCTTGAGTTCCGCGGATTCCGCGGGAGATTGATTGGCGGGAACCGGATAGGCCAGTTGCCCCTGCTGGCCGTAAATTACATAACCGGCAAATTTCTTCTCCGCACCATTAATCGCAAAACACTCAAAAAACTGCTCGGGCGGCAGGGAGCCGGAGGTGGCCAGATGGTCCCGGGTACCCTGCCAATACTGGTATGGATATTCAATCAGAAACGTCTGGGCCTTTTTCTGGTAATGATCGATTAGCTTCTGCCGGATCGCCAGCCGCTCGTTTTTCACCGCCTGATTCATGAACCAGAGCAGACAAACGGTGGGCAATAATACCGCCGCCGCCAGCAGCAATATCACCCACCGCAGTTGATCATTTGATGATTTAGCCAGGAAATTTCTTTTCATGGGTGCTTTCAATTTCTGGGAACTTATCCGCAGGATTTCCCTATTTGATATAATAGCCGGAGACTTTCCATTTACCGTCTTGGTCGAGCATAGGGGTTACGGTCTCCACAGCCGATTCCTTTTTCTCAAAGCGGGTCTTAAATAGTATGATCACATACTCCCCGTCTGGGGCGCCGGGTACCTGCCGGGTAAAGGTTTTGGACAGTACTTCACGGGATATCAGGTTACCCATAGGTTTGCGCGCGGTTTCCAGAGAAGCGATCAAAGTGTTTTTGTCCACTACCTTCTGCAAACCTTCAGCCGCCGCATCCCAGCTTGCCGCATAGTCTCCCTGATCGACCAGAGCCAGCCAGGCCTCCGCCGCAGTAAGGGCCTCCTGAATCTCTTTGGCCTTTTCGTCATTCACCGCTGCTTCCGGGTTGTCGCTGGAAACGGCTTTCAGGACATAATATTTCGGCTGCTGGCCTCTTTCGGTGACGTCGCCGCTCAACCAGGGTAAAAACAGGTATTTTTCACCTTCAATATTTTTGATGTAATATTCTGCTTTGGTTTTTCCATCTTTATGATGGATCCATCCGTCCGTCCAGGTGAAGAAACTGGAAGTGCTGCCGTCTGGTTTGGCTGTCAACTCTTTTAGAGAAAGATCCCCTTTCCACTTCGGTGTGCCAGGCTGGAATTGCTCCGGAGTATCTACAAAATCAACACTTTGCCACTGGCCGATGATATCAGGAACTTTTTGTATTTTTACTTTTTCAACATGATTTTCACCCTCTTTCATTTGTCTGGTCCACCAATACACATCGAAGTTTAAAAGTTTTTCACTGCCAGTAATAGGTTTGCTTGGGGACAACTTTAAATTCTTTGGCAAAACCAGAAAGAACGTTTCTAAAACCGGATTCCCAAATTTATTTTGCATGGTCATATTATAAGTTCCCCCCATCGTTTTAGATAATAAACGTGTTTCATTCAGACTCCATCCGTAGTAAAGGGATTCTTCTGGTGCAAGAGGTTTTTCTGGAATCCAGTAGATATGATAAAAGTCCGGCCTCTGCTCATCTTTTACAATCTCGATATTTAGTTTTCGGCCAGTGGCGTCATACAATGTTTGATCTGGATAACTTGTTCCAGAAAGTCGTACCTTTCCGGTAATGGACTGACCGCTAAAGTTATAATAGAATCCCATACCGCCGTTATAAACGAATAAATTGGGGTCAACATAATAAATATGACTGTTGGCATAAAGTTTATTTTGATTTGCTTCCCCAGCGGTCTGGCCGTATTTCTCTGAAATGAATCTGATGACCTGTCCGTCGATCTTCTCAAAAACGGATTTAGTCTCAGGTCGGATTTTTTTGAGTTGATCCTGTGCATTTTTCACAAGTTCGTTCTGGGTTGGATAATTAGAAACCACCTGCTGAAAATATTCCGCCGCTTTTTCTTTTTCATCTTTCTTCAGGTGGCACAGGCCGAGCTGGTAGGTGGCCTGGGCGGCGATCCGCTGGATGTCGGTACTTTCCGCGAGTACCTGCTGGTAGATGGTGATGGCCTTGTCCAGATCGCCCTCGGTTTCCTCAGCGTAGAGGGCCTCCTGCAGCAAGGTGGCTGGCGATTTGTCTGCCCGGCAGGCCGCAACCAGGCAGAGAATCATAAGCCCGATAAGAAATTTACTTTGGTTCCACTTGTTCATCTGACACACTCCTTTCAAAAAAGACGCCAGCGTCAAAAGCTCTTGGATCACTTGTTATTGGGAAGCCAGAGCCGTTTTTGGATGACGAAATCGACATTTGGCGGTTCCGTCAAAAAAAAATAACCGAAAACACGCATTTTGAACAGAAGTAATTTAGCAATCAGATGTTACCGATTTGTTACAGTTTGGTCCTTTTTTAGAGAAATTTTAGGAAAAAATGCAAAATAACCAGAAAAAAGAAAGGGGTTTAAAAGTGACATCCGGCGACGGGCGGGGAGCCCGCAAAGCCAGGAGGGGGCGGCTCTTTTTACGCCGGACATCTGGTCGGGTTATATAAATTATAGAATAGAAATGTGTGAATGTAAAGGGGTTATTCAAAATAAAATTACTACTTTCAAAATGCTTGAAAAGAGATATTCTGGTTTTAGACTATAGTGTGGTATAATGCTGGGGCATAAAAAGATAAGGAAATGTTAAAATGGATAAGATACCGATCTGGAAACGAGTGGGCGGCTGGCTACGGCGGTCACCGGTGAAAATGGAAGGCGAGCAGGTAGAGCGGCTGGACCCGGAAAGCCTGCTGCTGAATCACGAAGAAGGCAAAGAGGCCGCCTCGACGCTGGTGCAGGCACGGCCGGCAAAAAAGGAACATCCGCTGACGGCGATGGAGGAAGGGTTCGGCCGGTTGGTGGAGGTGCTGGAGTCGCTGAATCATAATGTGGTGATGCAGCGGGAGCAGGGGGCAGAGATCTCCAGCCGGTTGATGGAGGTGGTGGAACTGACTAAGGCGGTGCCGGATGCGATCCAGAGCCAGACGCAACTGGTTCGGAATATCAATGAATCGATCGGGCAGCAGTCGGAGCATAGCCGGCAACTGGTGGAATTGATCCGGACACTGCCGGAGCTGACCCGCGACCAGTTGGATAAGCTGGGGTATATCCACCAGCAGTTGGAGAATACGGCGGATTCGAATCTGAAGATGGCGGGAGCAATGGGTCGGGTGGACAATACCATACAGGATATGATGGAGCATAGCCGGGCCCAGTCAATGAGCCTGAAGAATATCGGGGAGGTGATCGTGCAGGGAGACAGCCGGGTGGCGGAGCTGTTGGCCAGGCAAAATCGGCGATTTGCCTGGATTATCGGACTATTGATGCTGGCCAGCCTGCTGGTAATCGGCGGGGTGGTTTTGTTCTTTGTGCTGAGGACACCCGCTTCCTGAAGCAGATTTACCCTTGGGTATGACGGAAACGATAACTGTGTTTTTGGTAAGGATTTATCGCAGAGGGCTTATTTATCGATTTCGAGGGTGAGGAGGTCCTGGAGGCGGAAGTTGTCGGATAGGCTGAAGGTGACCTGGAGGACCAGTCGGGAGGCATCGCGGGGTAGATCGGGAAGCTGAAGAGGGATTTTGTAGCTACGGGTGATGGGGTTCCAGTGCTGCTGATTGGCGTCAAGGCTGGTCAGATCGAAGGTCTGGAGGCCGTTAACGGTAAACCGCGGGCCGCGCGGATCGGCGAAGGCAGGACGGAATTTGAAAAGTTCGAAGCGGAATTGGCCCAGCGCCTTGAGGGTATCGCCGAACTGGTCGTGCAGCTCGACACAAGCCTCGATATAGCCTGGATTTTGGGCGGCAGGATCGGGGCGTTGGACCTTGGTAAAGGCCGGCTGGATATAAACTTTGGCGACCTGGAAGGGTGAACAGGCAATGGTGGAGCGGGACTGGACGTCCGTGGGCGGCTGGCAGCCCAGCAGCAAGAGGGCCAGGCATATCATAATGAATTGTCCGGATACCATCTTTTTGTTCCTTGTGTGTTTCATGCTCTCATTTGCCCTTACTAAGCCGGCAGCGGGACCGGCTGGCTAGAGATTGGGTAAAATATGGCCCATTTTATCGCGTTTGGTTTGCAGGTAGCGCCGGTTGTGCTCGGTACAGCCGACTTCCAGCGGGACCTGCTCAACTACCGTAATACCATAGACTTCCAGGCGGTTGGTTTTGACGGGGTTGTTGGTCATGTTGGCGATCTTGCGGATGCCCAGGTCGCGGCAGATCTGGGCGCCGAGTCCGTAATCGCGTTTGTCGGCCTCAAAACCGAGCCATTCATTGGCCTGGATGGTGTTCATACCGAGGTCCTGGAGGCGGTAGGCGTGGAGTTTGGCCTTGAGGCCGATGCCGCGGCCTTCCTGGCGGAGGTAGATGATGGCTCCTTTGCCGGCCTTTTCGATGCGTTGCATGGCTTCGTGAAGCTGGTTGCCGCAGTCGCAGCGCTGGGAGTGGAAGATATCGCCGGTGAGGCATTCGCTGTGAACCCGGACCAGAACGGTGTCCGGCTGTTCGATCACTTTGCCGTTATCATCGAGTATGCCGATATCTCCTTTGCACAACGCCAGATGCGTTTTGTTATCCACAAAGGTGCCGTAACCGATGAGGCGGAAGGTGCCGCAGTCGGTGGGCAGTTCGACGGTTTCCAGCCGCTGGACGAGGGTTTCCCGCTGCATACGGTATTCGATCAGGTCGGCGATGGTGCACATTTTCAGGTGGTGTTGGCGGCAGAATTCGGCCAGTTGGGGGACGCGGGCCATGGTGCCGTCTTCGTTCATGATTTCACAGATGACGGCGGCGGGTTTGAGGCCGGCCAGCCGGGCCAGGTCCACACTGCCTTCGGTCTGGCCGGCGCGGACAAGAACGCCGCCCTCGCGGGCACGGAGGGGAAAAATGTGACCTGGGCGGGCCAGATCCTGAGGTTTGCAGTCGTCTTTTACGGTCTGGAGGATGGTCCGGGCACGGTCGGCGGCGGAGATGCCGGTGGTGATACCCTCGCGGGCATCGATAGTTACGGTAAAAGCGGTGCCAAGCTGGGAGGTATTCTGGGCGGACTGGGGGTGAAGCTGGAGCTGGTCGCAGCGATCGCCGGTGAGGGGCAGGCAGATCATGCCGCGGGCGTGGCGGGCCATGAAGTTAATGATTTGGGGCGTAACGAGTTCGGCGACGCAGATGACGTCACCTTCGTTCTCCCGGTCCTCGTCATCGACCAGGACGGCCATTCTGCCGGCCTTGAGGTCATCGATTATTTCCGGTATGGGGCTGAAGCCGTTGTTCTGCATATTATTAAATGGCAATGAGTTACGACGCTAATGGTATTCCGTTTATTTCATTTGTTTCCACGTACATAGTAGTATAGCGTAAAAAAGGGGGTTTGGGCAGAAAAAAATACCGGCTGGGGAAAAAAGCGGAGAGGTCGATAGAATAGTTTTTGGGGACGGGTAAATCTTTACGGAAAATGGCAAAATAGGAAGATTGGGGTGAGTTGGTAAATGTTGAATAATGTATAGCAAAAGATGAATAAAATGCAATAAAACATAGGCAAAACACGAGGAAAGTATAGCAAAACACAGGAAAAAGTGGATGATTTTTTGGTGGTATTTTGGGCGGACCAGACAGGTTGAAAGAGCTGTAAGTTGTTATTTTTGGTTTGGAGAAAATGATATAAATCCTTAATTTTTGTATTGGAAAATGGTCGTAAGTCTTTATTTGGGGTCTTGGGAAAATGATATAAGTGCTGATTTTGATATTAGGAAAATTGTTGTAAGTCATTATTCTGCGTTGAAAGTGATGGTCCGATAATAAAGTGGGGAAGATAAGGAAAACAGGGGGGGAATTGGCTGGCGGGGGAGTGTGGGACAGATTAGAATGAGTAATAATCGCATCGGGAATGGTCAACAGGACAGGCTAGGCAGGCAGGTTGTGTATATGGGACAGATAGAAGAGATTTT
>JAKQBU010000117.1 GCA_029573975.1 Planctomycetota bacterium | reverse complement strand
TACTCCAGGTGGGACTGACATCCAGCCAATCCGCAATTTTTGTCAAGCCCCAGAAAAGCGAACTGCTTTCCGTATTATGGAGGGTGTATTCCATCATTAAGGGGGTAAATGGCCCGCCAATCTCTCCGGAAGATTCAAAATTCCCTTCCGGGGTGATAACCAGCTCTCCCAAAACCCGATTTGGCATCATTCCCAGGCAAATTAGGGAAACCAATGCCAAAAATTTGCAAAAAAGACCCTCTGCGGCCATCAACCTCGTCCTTGTCATAAGTGACCTCCCGAAAAAACGTTATACAATAACAATCCCGTTCTGGGACCAGAATACTCCTGTTAAAACCCATATTTTCCGAAAACTAATATGAATATACCTGTTTTATCGACGGAATGCAACTGTTTTTTCACAAAGTTTTCTAAATTATTGACTGCCAAAACGAATAGGCGTAAACTGAATAAAATGGTAACAGGAAAAAAAGAAAGTAGGATAGTATAGTGAACACAGCCGCCATAACCTTCAACTGCGGCTGGGACATAATCACTATATTTCTGAAAAGAGGAATATGATGCCAAAACAAACCACTTACTTTCCGCTATTTTCCGGCCGTGCTACGGTTTTGATGCTGGTTTGCCTTTTTACGGGTGCCGGCTTTTCACAGGGCCAGCCGGCGGGACCGGGACCGGCCCCCAATCCGGGGCTGCCGTGGCCGGCAATGGATGCATTGAAGCGGGAATTGCCCTTGGCGGAGGAAGTGGGGGGGCCGAAGGACGGGCGGTTTGTGGGAATATTTTATTTCCTGTGGCATGATCAGCACGGCGATACCAATCTTGGCCCCTTTGACATCTCGAAGATCATGGCGGAAAATCCGATGGCCCTGGACGATCCCAGCGCCCCGCAATGGGGGTCTGTGGGGCAGATGCATTATTGGGGGGAGCCGCTGTTCGGGTATTATCACAGCGCCGATCCCTGGGTGATCCGGCGCCATGCCCACCTGCTGGCCGATGCCGGCGTGGACACGCTGATCTTTGATACCACCAATGCCTTTACTTATAAGAATGTTTATACGGTCCTATGTGAGGTATTTACCCAGATCCGAAAAGAGGGGGGCCGGACGCCGCAACTGTCTTTTATGGTCAATACCAATGCCGGATCGACGGCGACGGAGATTTATAATGACCTGTACAAGCCGGGTCTTTATCAGGACCTCTGGTTTATGTGGCAGGGCAAGCCGCTGCTGATCTGTGATCCGAAAGAGGCCGGTGATGAAGTTCGCGCGTTTTTCACCTTGCGAAAAGCGCATTGGCCGTTTGAAATGGTCAATACCCCTTATGCCTGGCATTGGGAAGCGACCTATCCCCAGCCGTACGGCTATACCGAGGACCCGGAAAAGCCCGAACAGGTGAATGTTTCAGTGGCCCAGAATCTGCGGCAGCAGGACGGCAAGGTTACCGATATGAGCCGGGGCGACGCCCGGGGCCGAAGTTTTTATAAAGATCATCTGTGTACGCATTGGTGGTCGGTGAATCTCGGTTTAAATTTTCAGGAGCAGTGGTCGCGGGCGTTTGAGCTGGATCCGCCTTTTGTCATGGTGACCGGCTGGAATGAGTGGATTGCCGGGGAATGGAGCCGGCCGGATGCCCCCCGGGTGTTTGTGGATCAATTCGACCAGCAGACCAGCCGCGATATCGAGATGATGAAAGGGGGGCATGGGGATAATTACTACTGGCAGTTGGTCGCCAATGTCCGACGGTATAAAGGAGTTCCCGCCTTGCCGAAGGCCGGCGGGGCGGCAACCTTTTCGGCCGGCGCAGGGTTTGGCCGCTGGCGGGAAGTCCAGCCGGAATTTACCGACCCGGATGGCGACACCTTGCCGCGTGACCATAAGGGGACGGGAAAAACCTGGTATAAAATGCCGGCAGGCCGGAACGAATTGCGGCTGGCGAAGGTGGCCTATGATGAAAACAATCTTTACTTTTACATGCAAACCCGCGAGCCGATCAGTTCCTGGAAAGACACCAACTGGATGCTGCTGTTTATCGATATCGATGCGGACCATAAAACCGGCTGGCAGGGTTTTGATTATGTGATTAACCGGTCCGTGGTGAGTCAGTCCGAGACCCGGCTGGAGAAAAATAAGGGTGGTTTCGAGTGGGAACCGGCGGCCGTGCTGGCGTATGAAGTGGCCGGCAATGAGATGCAGATCATAGTTCCCAGAACGGCGGTGGGGCTGAAAGAGGACAATCCCCTGAAGCTGGACTTCAAGTGGCTGGATAATTGCCCCCATCCCGGCGATGTTATGGAATATTATGTCAACGGCGATACGGCCCCGGATGGACGGTTTGTTTATAGATTTGAAACCGAATAAAATATCCGGGAAATAAAATAGAATTCGGGTCGATTACGGCTGAGAAGAGGCCGGGTCTGTCGGGGGGCGGTTTAGAATTTCCTGGATACGGCTGCGATAACCTTCGATACTCCGGTCGGTGAGTTTCAGACCATTTATCAGGATTGTGGGAGTGCCGCGAACCCTGCAGCGCCGGGCTTCCGCCAGATCGGTTTGGAGCATTTGATTCATCTGCTCAGGATCCGCCATCAGTTTATCAAACTTTTCCATGTCGAGCTGCAGCATCTCCGCATAAATGCGTAAATCGTTTATTTCCATGTTCTTCGGGCTGGCCATAACCAAATCGTGCATCTGCCAGAATGCTTCGGCCCCTTTTTCCTGCTGTGCCAGCTCCAGGGCGGCATGGATCGGAAGGGCTTTTTTGTGAAAATTGAGGGGGAAATGTTTGAAAACCAGTTGGACCTGGCCGGGGAATTCCTGGAGGATTTGGTTTAGTTTGGGATTTTCGCGAATGCAGTAGGGGCACTGCATATCCGCAAACTCGACGATGGTGACAGCGGCGGCGGGATTACCCCGCACGGGGGAGGTGCCGAGGGGAATGTCGTAGATGGTTGTGTCGGAACTCCTTCTGGGGGAAGGAGTTAGGTTTCTTGCGCCGGTTTTGAGTTCGTCGAGGTCGGCTTTCACTTTTTGCATATCGGTACGCAGGGCCTGGATTTCCTGGCGGAGGGCGGTTAATTCGGTTTCCGGGCGGGCGGTGCCGGCGTTTTCACAACCATATGATAATAAAGCAATTACAAGCAAAAGAAGCAAACCGATGTTTTTCATGTAAGTACCTTTACGTTCGGATTTTGGAGATTTCAGAACCAGTAAAACCATTATGATTTATTGTTTTGCATTCGTCAAGGCCGTTTGCCCCCGGTTCTAATATGAATATAACTAATTGTAATAAAGGGTATTATGAAAGGATGTGAATCTTTTTGTGAATATGCTTGCAATATTTTGCCGATAGGTTATTCTGAATATACCTTAAACAGTGCAGCCGAGGCAGTTTAAGCGGGTAGATAGCTCAGTTGGTAGAGCAATGGACTGAAAATCCATGTGTCGGCGGTTCGAATCCGCCTCTGCCCAGTTCCAGTCCCCCCCATTTTTGCCCAAAAATCCAGATTTTTCGCTCAAAATCGCCGTTTTTGAATAACTTCCTACCGCTTCTTTATTTTGGGAATTGTTCGGAATTGTACGGATATTTTCGCCCTGGTTGGCAGATTTTGGGCAGATTTTGGGCAGTTTTTTTTCGTCGGTTTTGACGATGAAATCATCGGTCCCGGTTCCCCTGGCTTCCTGTCGCTGTTGGCTGGGCTGGGTCAGGTCTGGCAGGGCGGCTATGGCGTCGGTCTCCTGGCCTTTGTAGATATGGCTATACCTGCCAAGGGTCAATTCAATGGTTGAATGTCGCATAATCGACTGGGCCACTTTCGGATGTACGCCGCTGGCCGCTAACAGGCTGCCGGTAGTATGGCGTAAAGAATGGAAGTCAGCAAACCTGCCCGCCGCGTCCTGGTATTCAATTCCCGCCGCTTCCAGGTCTTGCCGCAACATTCGTACCACATTGGATTTACTGGGCATTCTGAATGCCTGGGCATCCGGTAGCTTACCGGAAAAAAGCCTCTGTAGCTCCGCTGCTGTATCCGGTTTTAAAGGCAAGGTATCTTCCCGCTTGCGTTTGGAATAAGAAGCCCTTACCGTTACCGTACATTTATCGAAATCAAAGGAATTGACTTTCAGGCTTCGGATTTCGTTGGAACGTAAACCGCTTTCCGCGGCAAGTTGTAGTAGCCAAGCCCGCTCCGGGCCGGTCATTTTCCATCGGGTCGGCTCCTGCCGGGTAACTTCCAGG
>JAKQBU010000104.1 GCA_029573975.1 Planctomycetota bacterium | reverse complement strand
GCAGGCGGATGTCAATACCATCCGGGCTTTTTTGGCCTTTTTGAACGAACAGCAATACTCCAAGGCCACTTCTGCGCGAAAACTGGCAACCTTGCGCAGTTTTTATAAATTTCTGGTTCGTCGGGGCCATTGCCAAAGCAGTCCGGTATCTGCGATCCGTACCCCCAAGCAGGAAAAACGGCTGCCCCGATTCCTGGATTCCGAGCAAATTTCGACACTATTAAACTGCCCCAAGACCACCGATATGCTGGGTGCGCGTGACCGGGCGATTATGGAAACACTCTACAGCAGCGGCTTGCGCGTCAGTGAACTGGTGGACCTGAACCTCAGCGATGTGGATTTCCTTGGGGAAGTAATTCATGTCCGGGGCAAAGGGAAAAAAGAAAGAATGTCTCCCATCGGGGCCAGCGCCCTGCAGTCGATTCAGCACTATCTGACCTTTCGCGATCAAGATACCCGCAAGGATAGCTTTGATCAGCAGGCCCTGTTCGTCAACAAGCATGGCCAGCGGCTGAGTACCCGTTCGGTCCGCCGCAAACTCGACAAGTATTTGCTGCAGGCCGGTTTGGATCCCCGGATCAGCCCTCATACCCTGCGGCATAGTTTCGCCACCCATATGCTCAATAACGGGGCGGATCTGCGGGTAGTGCAGGAACTCCTGGGGCATCAGTCCTTGAGTACCACCCAGATTTACACCCATTTGACCACCCAAAAAATGAAAAGTGTTTATGAGGAGGCCCACCCGCGCTCCAATGGAACTATCTGATTATACATGACGTAAGGAGATAATGGGAGAATCGGCATCGCCACGGCATTTTCGAATGCTACAGGGAAAAGTGCGGGAGGCAGAGAGTACCCAATCGATACGGTCGATTGGGTTTTTTTATACCTGGGGGGAAATAATGCCCACGCAGGAAAAAACTTTGGTGTTTCTGCCTGGCCGCTATAATATAGAACAATAGGATACACTACCGGGAAGAATGATATTTATGGAACGAAATATAAAACAGCGTAAAGTGTTGGTTTTACGAGGCACCGAAGGGAAAGATAAGGACCTGCTGGAGGCCGTCAGCAGTTGCTTTGCCATTACCTCGGCTCAATCGGTGGAGGAAGCGCTGGCGTTGCTGGCCCATGAGGATTTCGATGCCGTTTTCTCCATTACCGCCGATTTCTTACCCCTCGAAAGAGCCTCGGTATCCCAGCAGGCGGTAGCTATTTTGAATACCATCGGGGAAGGAGTTTGTATCGTCAGCGGGGATGGAACCTTGCTCTGGACCAACCAGAAGGCGGAAAAATTCTCGGATTCCATTAAACTGGGCATCTGCCAGCGGAGCCGACAGGCATTTGAATATTTTTCCCAGCGGATAACCACCGATAAAAATCAGCCCCTATCGCGAAAATATTCCCTCACTGACGAAAATGACCGCTATTTTGAAATGAATATTGCCCCTATGTTCGATGAAAAAGGCGAACTGGTCCGGGTGGCAACCGTGGTCTGGGAGGAAACCGCCAGCCGTCAGCTTCAGCAAAGGATCAACGTCATCGACAAGGCCGGCCGCGAACTGGTGCGGCTGGATGCCGAGTCGTTTTCCAAATTATCGGTGGAAGAGCGTATCAACCTGCTGCAGGATAAGATTATCCGGTACGCCCGCGAATTATTGCATTTCGATCATTTTGTCGTGCGGATTATGAATCGGCAGAACAACCAGTTGGAAGTGCTTTTCGGAGTGGGCCTGGAAGGGGATGTCGAGACCCAGGTATTTGCCAATGTCGAGAATAATGGCATTACCGGATATGTGGCCGCTACCGGGCGCAGCTATATCTGCAACGACCCGGCCTCGGATCCGCGCTATCTGCCCGGCCTGGACGGCGTGCAGTCCAGCCTGACCATTCCCTTGCGCCTGCACGATCAGGTCATCGGCACCCTGAATGTGGAAAGTTCCAAAAAGGCGGCGTTCGGAGAAGATGATCGGCAGATGGCGGAGATTTTCGGCCGCTATATCGCTATTTCTCTGAATATCCTGAATCTGCTGGTGGTCGAGCATTACAAAACCACGGGCCAGACGGCAGAGGATTTAAATCGGGAGGTATCCGAGCCGCTGAATAACATCATGACCGACGCTTCCCAACTGATGGAGGATTACATCGGCCATGATGACATACGACACCGGCTGCAGGGAATCATGGATAAAGTAATCTATATCAAAAAAGCCCTGAAAGGTGTCCAGGAAGGCCCCAAAGGGATTTTCGGCAGTCAGATTGCCGCCGCCGCCACCATCGATCCTGCCTTGTTGAGCAAGCAGGTTCTGGTGGTGGATGATGAGCAATTCATCCGGCAGACGATTTCCGACGTCTTGCAGAAATATGGCTGTTCTGTGGATACCGCCGGGGATGCCCGGCAGGCACAAAGCCTCATCGCCCAGCGGACCTATGATCTGGTAGTCAGCGATATCAAACTGCCCTTCGGGTCCGGGTACGAAATTTTTGCCGCTGCCCGGCAGAAGGATCAGGCTCTGCCGGTTATTTTGATGACGGGTTTTGGCTACGATCCCAACCATTCCATCGTTCGGGCCAACCGGGAGGGACTATCCGCCGTTTTGTATAAACCCTTTAAAGTAGAGCAGCTTATGGTCGAAGTTCGCAGCGCCCTTACCAAAAACTAGGTGTTTTATGTATCAACATTTATCCGCCTCTGCGGAAGAAATTTTGCAGGAAGCTTATCATATTGCCCGCCAGGACAACCGTGAATATCTGGGTACCGAACATGTTTTATGGGCGATTTGGAGGCATAAAAACAGTTTGCCGGGAGGTTTACTGGAAGGGGAGTCGATTACCGCGGAAGCCTTACGCCTGGAAATTTCCCGGCATACCCCGGACGATCAGGATAGCAGTTTGGTATTGGGCCGCCTGCCCGGTACGCCCCATTTCACCCAGGCTATGGCCTTTGCCATCGAAGAGGCCGAACGTATGGGGGAGGTAAAAATCAACCCGGAACATATTTTACTGGGATTATTGCGGGAAACAGGCTGCGTAGCTCAAAAGACGCTGCATCATCTGGGATTTGATGTTGAGCAGGCTCGCCGGAAAATCATTTCTCAAAACCACAAAAAAACCATATCGTGACGGAACCGCCAAAAGTCGTTATTTACTTCCAAAAACTCACTCTGGCTCCCCAATAACAAGGGTACGACGAGCTTTTGACGCTGGCGTCTAATTTAATTCATTCCTTTTCTGGAATTTCGACTCCGTATCAGGTATAATTACTATAGATGATATGGAACAAAACGCAATCCCCGGTTGGGAGTA
>JAKQBU010000092.1 GCA_029573975.1 Planctomycetota bacterium | reverse complement strand
GAAGGGGATATTCTGGGCGCGGCGGCGGTCATTCGCAAGGACAACAATCTGCCGGCGGTGACGGGGCGGGTGTGTCCGCAGGAAGTGCAGTGCGAATGCCGGTGTGTGCGGTGCAAGAGTGACAGCCCGGTGGCGATCGGCTGGCTGGAGAGCTTTGTGGCGGATTACGAAATGAAGCACCGGACGGGCAAGCTGGAGGTGACGGCGGCCAAAACCGGCAAGAAGGTGGCGTGTATCGGGTCGGGGCCGGCGGGGATTACCTGCGCGGGGGAATTGGCGAAGATGGGGCACGATGTCACCATTTTTGAGGCCTTTCACAAGGCCGGCGGCGTGCTGGTGTACGGGATACCGGAATTCCGGCTGCCCAAGGCGATTGTGCAGCGGGAAATCGATAACCTGCAGGAGCTGGGGGTCAAGATCGAGACCAATGTGATTGTTGGCCGGACCCTGACGATTCCGCAACTGTTCGAGGAAGAAGGATTCGATGCGGTCTTTATCGCCAACGGGGCGGGGCTGCCGACGTTCATGAACGTGCCGGGCGAGAATTTCAAGGGGGTCTATTCCGCCAACGAATATCTGACGCGGGTGAATCTGATGGGGGCGTATCAGTTCCCGAAATTCGATACGCCGGTCATCAAGGGCAACCGGGTCTGTGTGGTAGGCGGCGGCAATACGGCGATGGACGCGGTGCGCACCAGCAAGCGGCTGGGGGCGGCGGAAAGCACGATCGTCTATCGGCGGGCGCTGGAGCAGATGCCGGCGCGGGTGGAGGAAGTACACCATGCCCAGGAAGAGGGCATCCGTTTTGAGATGCTGACCGCGCCGGTGGAGGTGCTGGGCAATGGCGACGGCTGGGTGAAGGGGCTGCGATGTATCCGCATGGAGCTGGGCGAGCCGGATGAGTCCGGGCGGCGGCGGCCGGTGCCGGTCAAGGGTTCGGAATTCGACATCGAATGCGACCTGGTGATCGTAGCCATCGGCATCAATGCCAATCCGCTGCTGACGCAGGCGACGCCGGGGCTGAAGGTGAATAAATGGGGCTACATCGAAGCCGATGAAAACCTGATGACCAGCCTGCCAGGCGTGTTTGCCGGCGGGGATATCGTCCGCGGGGCGGCAACGGTGATCCTGGCGATGGGTGACGGCAAGACGGCGGCCCGGAATATCGACAAATATCTAGCCGGCAAATAACCTCCGCAGGCATTGGCTGGCAGGATGAAGTGCCACACTGGAGCAGGAAAAATCGGCCTGACATAATATCAATATCCATTATAAGAGATATATTACTGGATGGCCATTTGACCAAAAAGGCCTATAAGATCATATTCAGAAACCACTTACCTGCATTTGGATGGAATAAAGAGAGGTGGTTCCGGTAATAAAAAGTGTTTTTTGGTCTTTTCCGCCAAAACAGAGGTTACCGGGCTGTTCGGGGACTTCGATAGTCTGGATTTTTTTGCCGCTTGGGTCATAAACATGAATATGGCTGGTAGTAACATAGATGTTTCCTTCTGAATCTACCGCCATCCCGTCAATGCCTTCCGGAGCAAACAGGCGTTTTTCCGAAAGAGTTCCATCTACTTTGATATCAAATACATACGTCTCATTTTTGCCGGAATCAGCGACATAAAGATATTTTCCATCCGGCGAGCCGATGATGCCGTTGGGAACATCCATCTCATCATTGACCCGGATAAGTTTGCTACGGTCCGGGCTTAGATAATAAATCCCCTGCCGGTCCTGCTGATAACCATCCTCCCGACCGTAGCGAGGGTCGGTGAAATAGATTCCGCCTTTGGGATCTAGCCATAAGTCATTGGGGCTATTCAGGCGAGCATTATTATAGGTTTCTGCCAGCACAGTGAGATTACCCAGTTTGTCGATGGAAACCAGCCGGCCGTTTGCCATCTCGCAGACCAACAGATTGCCCTGAGAATCGAAGGCAAGCCCGTTGGCCCCGCCGGTATTTTCCCGGAAAACGGACAATTGACCATCGAGAGTCCAGGTATATATAAGGTTATTGCGGAAATCGGTAAAATAGTAGGTCTTGTCGCCATCAAAAACCGGGCCTTCCGAAAAACCGAAGCGGTTATCGACAAGTTTTTCCAGTTTGGCGCCCGGTGCGGTAACGGATCGGCTGACATCCAGGCAAACCAGATCGCCCAAATGATTGCGGGCATACAGCCGGCCGTTAAACAGAACCGGGGGTGTCCAGCAGACCGGCTCCAGAATTTTGGTGCGGCTGATCGGCTGAAACGCTTCGTGGGAGGCTGGGGCAATCACCAACTCCCCTTTATCCGTCAGGATCAGGAGCTTACCATCGGCAATGATTACCGAACCGACGCCAAGGCTTTGGTCGGACCATAAAACCTCCCCCGTCTGCACGTCCAAACATCGGAAAAAGATATTGGAGGAGGTGTAGCTGGGATCGCCGCCGGGGATGTTACCGTCGAATCCATATATGCAGCCGTTCCATAAAATGCTGGCGGAAAAGTGGTTTCGCATTTTTTTATGCTGCCAAAGAATCTGCGGATCCGCATCGGTCATCTGCAACAAGGCACAGCCTTTGCCGTATCCGGAGGAGATAAAAATTTTATCACCGGTGATGATCGGATCAGCGACATTTACTTTGTAAGGCGTTTTCCAGGGATATTCCCAGAGGATTTTGCCATCGTTACTATGGACAACCGCCAGCGATTCGGCGGTAAAAACCGCCAGACAGATGCTCTCTTTCCATAAAAAAGGTACGGGAGGTGAGTAGCCTGCCAGTTTCGTGCCCGTCAGCCAGACCAGTTCACCCGTTTCTTTTTTTAAAGCCATTCCGGCGGTACCGGCATTGAGGATAAGAAGTTCATTAAGGACCAGCGGGGCACCGGTGAAACCCCATTCGGGGAGTTCCAGATGAAAATCCTCAAGGAGTTTTTTCGACCACAGGATGGTTCCATTGATTTTATCAAAACAGAACAGATTGCCCCGGCGGCTGACCGTATATAACCGATTGCCATCCACGGTGGGCGGGGCAAAAGGGCCGCCGGCGAAATTTCGAGAGTCATACGGTTCGGGATAGGCATACTGCCAGATAACCTGGCCGCTCAGACAGTCCAGACAGGAAACCACGTCCTGTTCTTCCCGGTTGCCCAACGTATAAATACGGTTCTCGCTGATGACCAGGGGTGTATAACCATGATGAATTGATACTTGCCAACATTTTGCAGGACCCCCCGGGGGCCAGGCAGTCCGCCCCAGCGCTTCGCTGGTAATCCCATTATACCCCGGCCCGCGCCAGTAGGACCATTCGGCAGGTACGGGGATCTCCGTTGCCGCCAGCCGCAGGGATAGCAAAAACAGACAGGGAATGGCCGGAAA
>JAKQBU010000063.1 GCA_029573975.1 Planctomycetota bacterium | reverse complement strand
CGATGTCCTCGAACGATTGCCCGGTATTCCGGTCAGCCGTTTATTGGAATTACTCCCCGATCAATGGCTCCTATACCGGACTCCATCGGAAAAGTAGATCCCCTCCACCTTCCGCCTGCCCTTTCGAACCCGCTATCCTCTCTGGACGCTTACGTCATTTTTGAGGTATTCGGCCAGCGTCCAGCGTTCCAGGTTGCTGTTGAATAAGTCGGCTTGCAGGTAGTGCAGGTAATCCGAGCGGCTATGGATGGGCATGGATCACTCCAATTCTCTGGCGGGCAGAAGTGCATCATCGGCGGCTGGGGCCAGAGGCGGGATGCGGGTGTTCCGGTAATAATAGCGGTAATAGCCGGCGGCATAGGTGAGAAGCCCCAACAGGGTGGCCAGTAGGCGGGCGGGCAGATGGGCAGACCAGGGGTACCGCATGTGATGCAGGACCAGGCAGGCCGCCGCAAAACACAGGCCGCCCGCCAGCCAGGCCCACAGGATTCCGGCGGTATCCTGAATCCACTGCCGCCAGGACCAGCGCAGTTCCCGCAGGGCCACGGCCCAGATCAGGACAGTGGTAATCAGAAAGGTGATGTTTGCAGCCCAGCAGGCACCGGCCAAGCCATATTTGCGGTACAAGGGGATAATCAGAACCGCTTGCAGCAGAATATTCAGAAGGCCGCGGAGTACAAACCAGTGGACCTTCCGGATGGCGTACAAGGCCGGGGAGATCTGACGCAGGGAAACCACGGTAAAACCATAGAGGGAGAGCCAGCGGATTACCACGCCGGTCGGGGCATACTTGATCGGGAGGATTTTTACGAGATCGGGTCCCAGGAGAAACAGCAGGGCGAAGAGCGGGCCCGCGAGCGACTGTACGGCTTTGGTGATTTCCGCGGCGCCCCGGCGCACGGCCTGCCGGTTATGCTGCACCAGGGATAGCGCCGGAAAGCCGACGGAAACTATTAGTAGGGACAATATAGAACAGGGGGCCATCACGGCGGCCATCCCCAGGCCATAGATTCCCACGTCCTGATTGGCGGCAATGAAACCCAGGATCAGGATATCGAGCCGCAGTCCAAACGCATCGAGGAGGGTCGCCAGGTAAACCATCACGCCATAGCCGAGCAATTCCTTGCCGGCTATTCGGTGCCAGTGGAGGCGGGGTCGGTAGGGGTGGATGAAATAGCTAAGGGCCCATATAGTAAATGCCCCTATTATTTCGCCGAAGACCGCGCCGCGAATTTCCTGGCCGTGCAGGAGGAAAAGGACGGTGGCGAGTAAATTGGCGGCATTTCCGGCAAGGGTAACCAGCGTGATCCGTTTGAATTGCAATTGTTTTTGAAGCAGGATCAGGCTGACGCTGGTGAAGGCATCCAGAAGAAAAATCGTGCCGGCCAGCCGGAGTACCTGCTGCAACTCGGGTTTCTGGTATAAACCGTTGGCGATATAAGGAGCGGTTAGATAGAGAATTCCATAGAGCAGCACATTGCGCATCAGGTTGAGAAGCCAGGCGTTGTCGAGGTAGTGCCGGTTATGTCCGTTGGGATTTTGAATGAGGGCATGTTTGATGCCGGTGTCGGATAGTTCCTGCAGCAAGGCGAAGACGCACCATACCAGGGTCAAAATTCCCAGATCGCCGGGCGCCAGGAGGTAGGTCAAGAACCAGAGCCGCAGCATGCGTAGGATTTGCGCACTCAAGCTGCCCAAGCCGACCCAGCTGCAGCCGCGTAGGCAGACGGCCATCAGGTTATTGCCGTTGGTAGCGTTTACTTTTGACATACTACTTTAAAATCGGCATATCCTCGCAAGGATAAGAATAATTTTCAAACAGCCGCATAATAAACATTAATGGATATACTATATCCACAATTAGTGTTACTTTAATTTTTTTTTAAACATTTTAGATGCGGATGCTAACGGGAAATGAGTTCATATATAGGAAGGCAACTTGATCATTTAGTATCATTGACGCCAACAGCAAAAACTCTTCGTCCCCTTGTTATGGGGGAGCCAGAGCCGTTTTTGGAAGCGAATAGCGTATTTTGGTGGTTCCTTCATTGTTCAGAAAGAGGTTTTTAATCTCTTTTATTATGGAACAATTCATTATGTCGCCAGCTTCAAAAGCCCAATGACTCCTAGTTATTAGGGTGATAGAACTGTTTTTGGCTAGCAGGATTGAGTTTGGTGTTAACAAGAAAAGAATATTTTTTAAACTGGTTTTATAGAGTGGCAAACGAAATTTAATTTTAAGAACAGGTTGTTTCACGTGGAACACCTTTGCGTCTGAAAGTGAATAAGAGATATAATTTTTTTTGGGTATTTTCGGAATGTGGTAGTGTTCCACGTGGAACAAATAATTTTGGTGTAGTATGGACAATTTTCTTGTTTCCGGTAAACAAAAATATATAATTTTGAAAAATAAAATAATATGACACCGTTATATATATGTTATATATATAACATAGCAAATGGAGGTGTTTTGTGAATGAAGTAAAAAAACGATTAGGCAGGGGGCTGGATTCTCTTCTTACTTCGACGCGGATACAGGAGATAGAGAATGCATCTGCTTATAGTAAAACGACTTATGAATCTGTTGGGGATGCCGCGGGCCGTACTGACGCGGTGATCGAGCTTCCGGTGGGCAAGATTACGAGTAATCCTCACCAGCCGCGTAAGAAATGGAATGAGACGGAATTGATGGAGTTGTCAGAATCCATTAAGGCCAATGGCATTATTCAGCCGATTCTGGTTCGTCCGATGGGGGCCAATTATCAGTTGATAGCAGGGGAGAGGAGATTACGGGCGGCCATTCAGGCCCAGAAAAGTACGATCCCGGCGATCGTTCGTCATGCCAGTGAAGAACAGATGCTGGAATGGGCGCTGATTGAAAATATTCACCGGGCGGATCTGAATGCCATTGAGCGGGCCCGCGCCTATAAAAGTTATGTTACCACGTTTTCGTTGAGCCAGCAGGAGGTGGCGCAGCGGCTGGGGGAGGACCGTTCGACCATAGCCAATTACATGCGTTTGCTGGAGTTGCCGCCGGAGCTGCAGCAGATGGTAGCGGATGGTTCTCTGAGCATGGGCCATGCCCGTGCGCTGCTGGGCATCAAGGAGCCGGCCCGGCAGAAAGAGCTGGCCGCCCAGGTGCGGGAGAAGAATCTTTCGGTGCGGAAGCTCGAACGGCTGGTACAGATTCTGCAGCAGGTGCCGGCCCCCTCTTCCGGCAAACCGCAAAAAAGTCCCCATATTCAGGAACTGGAGCACGACATGACCCGCACGCTGGGAACTAGGGTCACCATTCATACGGCCCGGCGCACGGCCCATCGGGGAAAAATCATTATTGAGTTTTACAATCTGGATGATTTTGACCGGATCCGGGAAAAGCTGCAATAATGGGGATAACATATAGGATTTGATTCGGCGTATGGCAGATATTGATTTTATTAGTAACAGCAAAATGCGGCAAAGATCGAGGGCGGCTCTCTGGGGGTGGCTGCTATTCACGGCTTTGTTTTTCGCAGGACTGCGGCTGTGGGAGAATGAATACGGCGTACGTTCCGGCGAGGGAAGCGCATTGATTTCGATGGCGGTGCAGGATCGCATCAATCCGAACCGGGAAACCTGGATATCCCTGGCCCGGCTGCCGGGGATCGGAAAGGTGCGGGCGATGGAAATCGTTCAGTTCCGGGAGCACTATCAAAGCCTGCACCAGCAGGATCCTTTTCGCCGGGCGAAAGACTTAACTCAGGTGCCGGGCATCGGGGATAAAACCATCGAGAAAATTAAATCCTACTTAGTATTTGATTCCCAGGAATGATCCACTATAATCCTTTTTATTTACTAGGTAACGCAGGAGTCACTACAAGAACGTATGGAACAATGGGAAGTACAACGGAGTACGGGGAAATGTTCGGGGACCGGGCGCGAGCTGCGGCCGGGCGAGGAATATTACGCGGCTTTGCTGGACAAGCAGGATACTTTCGAGCGCTGCGATTATTGTGTGGAATACTGGGAGTCGGCCCAGCCGCAGGTGTACAGTTATTGGAAGACGGCCATGCCCCTGCCGAATCAGAAGAAGAAGCTGTTTGTCGATGATGAAATATTAATTAATTTTTTCAAGCGGCTGGAGGATGAAAAAGAGCCGATCAAGGTGCATTTTCGTTTTGTGCTGGCCTTGATCCTAATGCGCAAGAAAATTTTGAAGTATGAGGACACCCGGCGGGAGGCGGGCCAGGAAATCTGGAAAATGCGTTTTGCCAAAGAAACAGAGATGCATGAGGTGGTCAATCCGCAATTGGACGATCCGCAGATTGAGCAGGTGTCGCAGGAACTCAGCAGCATTCTGCACGGCGAGCTGTAAACCGGCGGCGACCGGGGAAACGAGGCCGAATGGATTTCTTAAAAAATACCGGTCGTACGACACAAACAGCGATTGGCTGGCTGGGGGTCATTCTTTATCTGGCGGCGACGGGCTGCGAACCGCAGCGGCAAGTTCGTCCGCTGCCGGAGCCTTTGTCCGCCGCTGCGATTCTGGCGCAGTATCAGGCCAATATTGCGAGTATTCCGCCCTTCCGGGCCTTCGTGAAAAAATGGGAGGTGAATTTGCTGGACAGCCAGGGGAAGAAACACAATTACAAGGATTCCTCCGGGAAAGTGTTTTACCGACCGCCGCTGGAAGCCGGGGGGGCGGCCCTGGTGCATTTGCAGGCGGATACGGCGCTGGGGAGCGCTTTTGTGATTGCCTCCAATCAGAAGGAATACTGGATTTATTCCAAGAATCCCAAGCAGAATATCGCACAATGGGGCAAATATGAACATCTGGGCAAGCCTTGTGCGGAAAACATGCCGATGAATCCGCAGATTTTGCTGGAATATATCGGCCTGCGGCCTTTGGCGCCGGATCCGAATCAGGTTCTGGAGCCGGTGTATGATCCGCAAACAAACAGTTTCAGTATCATTGCAGCGTATGGGGAGGGATCGTATTTGAAGCGCAAGATGGTTTTTGACCGATATACCTATCTGGTCTGCGAGATTACGGAATTTGATCCGGAGGGAAATATCCTGATGCAAAGCACCCTGCAGGATTATCAGCTTCTGGAACCATCCTGGATCCCCGGGGATATATTGCTGCGGTATCCGGCGGATGATACGTATATCCATCTGAAATTACACCGGTTTCGCGCCGATCCGGCGGATCGAACGAAATTGTTTGAGCGTCCCGTTCGGATTGCGGGAATTGATGCGGACGAGTACCTGCAAATAGATAAGCCTTGTGAAAATGAATAAAAAGCCTTTATGTTTTTTGGGATTCGTTTGGTTCGGAATCTCCGCCGGGCTGGCGATGCTGGTCCTGCCCGTATGCGGCCAGGAAGCGGTGGAGCCGCCGCTTTCGCCCCCCGATGCCGTCCCGGTCCTGTGGGCCAGCGGCAACGACCGCGGGGTGTATCTGCTGGTGGCGCGGGAGCAGCAGCAAACGCCGGGCTATCAACTTTATTATCGCGATCTGGTTCGTGAGACGTTTTTACCGGGATTGTGGTATCCGGGTATTCCGGAGATGGCCGTACTGCATGAGGAACGGCTGCTGGTTTTTTTGCGGAGCGGCGGCTGTCAAAGTTACAGTCTGACTACGGAGCCGCGCACCGAGCGGCGTTTGCCAGCCGGTTTGCGGCTGCTGGACTGCTGTTCGCAGGAGGAACATTTGTATGCCCTGGTTCTGGTGGAAAAGCCGGCGGACCCTATTGCGGTCTTTGACAGCACAGGGGCCGTTCTGGAGCCGGAGGCTGGGGAACCGGCAAGCCCGGCTGCCTCTGGTCTGCCGGAGGAGGCCGGTCCGCAAACGGTGTCCCTTTTCGCGGGCCATTATTTGATTCTGCGGCGGGGCAAAGATTGGGAATGGCGGGGCCTTTCGGCCGAATCTTTCGAACTGCCTTCCTGGTCGCGGCTGCGTCTGGCGGTTCATGGGGAAACCATTCATCTATTCGGGATTCAGGCCGGCGAGGGCAGCGGGCGCGAGTCCGCCGGATCCCTTCAGCATTTTCAATACCAGAAGGATCGTCTTGTACCGGCGGAGGCCCTATCTCTGGATCGGGTATTTGCTTATTCGCCGTTGATGGTAAATCGCCAATTGCTGCTGGTCGCCTTTTGCGGCGCCGGGGAGGAACAAAAGCCCAGCCCTCTTCTTGCGCAGATCCAGATTGGCCGGCGGAATGGCGATATCTGGCAGTTTGTCCCCGTGCAGGCCGACAGCGACGGAAAGCCATGGATGGGGGAGCCGGACCATATGGCGGCTGCCGCGTTTGGGCAGAATATCGCTTTTTTTGAATGGAAATCGGAAAAGGATATTCGATTCGGATATGTATCTCCCCACGAGAAGGTTCTGACACTCCGTGCGCAGCCGATCCGGGCCGTCGAGCAAACACCCCTGCCGCTGCTGCAATGGCTCGAAAATCCAGCGGCTGGGATTGCCTTCATGGCGGCCGCCGGGGCGTTGCTGTTTTGGCGCCGCAGACAAGTCTTTTCCACCGCCGATTCCTTGCCGAAGCATATGGCCGCAGCGCCTCTCTGGCGACGGCTGACGGCGTTCCTGCTGGATATTTTTGTTATTATTCTTTTCCTGCAAATTCCGTTGTTTATCGCGGCGAAACTGGCGCCTGATGCGCTGCGTCCGCTGCAAATGGATTCGTACACTCTGGAACAACTGCAGCATGGTATGATGGATCCGCTGGTCGGGAAGCTGTTGCTGGTTTTTTTTGCAGTGATAATCCTTTACTTTTTTGTTTTTGAAATGGTGTTTGGCACTACGGCGGGAAAGCTGGCCATGGGCCTGGTGATTCTCGGAGAGGATGGGAAAGTGGTTCAGCGCCGTCAGATGCTGGTGCGAAACCTCGTTCGGATTCTGGAAATCCATCCGCAAATGGTTTTCCCAGTTTTTCTGGTGGTACTTTTTACTCGAAATAAACAGCGATTCGGCGATTTGGCCGCCCGAACCATCGTGGTCCTGAATACCCCGGAATTGCGGGCACGGCTGGAAAATTCCTCTGCTACCGGCCCTTCTCCTGAGGAAAAAGAATCATCCGGCGAAGACAGCTAAGCAGCCGGTTCGCTTTATAGCGCCGAAAAATCTATTTTCAGCAATTGGGGCAGATTATTGATTTGCTTAACCGCCGCTGTGTGTTCCTGTGGTTTAGGGTGGTAATTATCACTGACCAACCAAATGGGAAACAAGCCCGCGGCACGAGATCCTTCCACATCGCAATCGTAGCGGTCCCCGACATAGATGCACTGTTCGGGTGCTAACTCCATGTCATGTAAAGCCGCTTGGAAAATGCCAGGGTCCGGTTTTACCGAACCTACCACGGTAGAATCAATCATGGTGTCCAGATACTCATGCAGCCGATAGTGCCGGCACCAGCCGGCGGTGTTGCCCCAATTGTTGCTGATGACTCCCAGCCGGAATTGTTTACGAAGCTGGGCCAGGACGGTTCGGTTTCGTTCCAGATATTGTCGGGATTCGCTGACAAACTTTTCGCTCACTTTTTTAGGGTTCCAGGCGGAAGGACTATGCCCGTTTTTCCCGCGGCAGCGACTCCGAATTTGTTCGCAAATTCGTTCCACGGTCTCCGCCATGGAAAGAGTGGGGGTGTCCTCCAGCAGGCAGATTGCCTTGGCGGCCTGATCGGCGCAGCTATCGAATGCTTCGCGGGTGGCAAACTCCCCGGCCGGCTGGAGAATGCGGTACAGACGGGTGAACCAGTCCCTCCCGTCGTGGTCCAGGGTTCCGCCAAAATCAAACAAAATGGCTTCGATTTTTTTCATAGCTCGATGGTCGTGAATTTTCCGTTTTCGTGAATGGTTTGGCCGTCCAGGGTAATCCGTCCGCCCGGCCGCAGATCACAAACCATATCCCAGTGCAGGCCGGACTGATTTTTGCCGCCGGTCTGGGGATAGGCGGCCCCGACGGCCAGATGGACGGTTCCGCCGATTTTTTCGTCGAAGAGGGTATTGCGGGTAAATTCCGTGATGCCGTAGTTGGTGCCAATGGCGATTTCGCCCACGAACCGGGCGCCTTCATCCTGATTGAGCATCTGGTTCAAAAAGGCTTCGCCTTTGGCGGCGGCGGCTTCGACGACTTTTCCCTTTTCAAAACGCAGTTTCACGCCGTCACATTCATGCCCCATATACAGGGCGGGAAAGCTGAAAACAATCGTTCCCTGAACCGAATCTTCCACCGGGGCGCTGTAAATCTCGCCGTCCGGGAAATTGATTTTCCCGCAGCAGTTAATCCAGGTGCGGCCTTCCAGGGACATGGTCAGGTCGGTGCCGTTGGCCGCTTCGATGCGGAGGGTTTTTTTCCCGTTCAGCAGGGCGACGGCCCGTTCCTGCCGCTTTTCCACGTCCTGCCAGGCCGCCACCGGATCTTTCTGATTCAGCAGGCCCGCCCCAAAAACGAAATCTTCGTATTCCGTCAACGACATGCCCGCATCCTGGGCGCTGGCCTGGGTGGGAAACAGGGTGCCGGTCCAGCGGAATTCGTTGTTGGCGGTCCGTTCCATGACCCGGTTCAAAAGCGGCTTGCGGGCGGCGGACAGCAGGGCGTGCCGTGCCGGGTCCGTATGGCTGAGAGCGCGGGTGTTTACTTCCGACCAGAGGGAAATACGGGCGTCGATGGTTTCGATATCGTGCATCGCCAGGGGGGACAGGTATTTCAACTGGGCCTCATTGCCGTATTTGAGGAGCCATTCGGTCAGTTCCTCCGGGGCCATGCGGACCTGCGGGTGCGCGCCGGCCTGCAGGGCCGCTTTGTAGAGTTCCACCACCAGCGGTTCGCCGATCGGTGTGGACTGGATGACTACCAGATCGTTGGGCTTCAGGGCCACGGAATAGCGAACCAGCACCTGTGCCAATTTTTCCAGACGAGGGTCTTTCATGCGTATAATTTCCTTTTTTAGGTTTTGGGTACTTCCAAGCGGCATATTAAATCATATACCTTACCATTCAGTTGTTTGGCAATCCATTCATTTTTCAGCATGGCGATTTTCAGGGTAGGGCAGCGGAAGCGGGCGTGCCAGTTGCTTTCGACGGCCCGGCCCATCCCTTCGAGAATCAGTAAATCGGCATTCCGGGCGGCTTGATCGCAAGTTTCCGAAATATTCTTGAAGTCAATCAGGGGATAGCCGTTGCCCGATCCGGCCAGCCGAATCCGCCGGGTTTGCAGCAGATAACGCAGTATCGGGTCGTCCTCCGCCAAGGCCCGCAGCACCGCCCGGCATTCGGGGACGGTCATATCATTCAAACAGGGGTGATCGTTCGAGGCCAGGACCACGGTGGCCCCGCGTTTGGCCAGGATGCGCGCCAGCGGCACGCAGCCCAGCACAAAATCCGGCCCGGCATTATCGACAAAAAATACGATCCGTTTCCAGTGATTGCACCGGGAAAGGAAAAATTCACTCCACGGCAGGTAATCATCCACCAGCCAGGGGTGCGGAGTCAGATGATCCATGGTATGAAAAAAATCCAGGCCGTTCTGATAATACTCCTGCGAGGTTTTTTGGCAGCCCAGATCAAATATGTTGCCGGCAAAAATACCTTCCGTTAAAACCCGGATCAGGGATTTGGCGTCCAGTTTTTCGTGGGCGGTAATCAGCCGCTTGTACTGGCTGCACGCCTTGACGTTTTCCTGGTGTTTGATTTTTAAAAAGGGGTCCTGCAGGCCGTTTTCTTCCAGAATCTCCTGATGAATTTTATCAAAAGTGAATAAGGTAAATGGCTTAAATCGCTCCGGCCGCCGTCGCATTTCGCCGATGATTTTCTCGTAGCTTTGCCGGGATCGGGCAATGGCCCCTTCCAGGCCCTGGTGATCGGTTACCAGGCATTGCCGGGCGGCGGATAGAATGGTCTCTTTCGCCTGGCCAAAGGCATCGATCCAGTACGTTCTCGCCGCCTCGTCGTTTGTAATGTCCCAGGTATCCGCGACATACGAGTTTGGATCTTGCAATAAGGAAAAAATGGCCATCGATTTACACCACCAGTTCCGCCAGTTCCATCAGGAGCTTGCGGGCTTCCCCGGCGGGAAGAGATGCCAATTCCTGCTGGGCCTGCTCAATAAATTGTTTGGCCCGCTGCCGTGCATATTCGATGCTGCCGGATTCGTGCAGAGCCGTTACATAATTTTCGTAATCCGGTTGCGTCCGGCGGTCTAGCCAGGTTAGGATGGTTCGTTTTTGCTCCGGAGAGCAACAGCGCAGCAAATGAATGCCGGGCAGGGTGATTTTCCCTTTCTGGAAATCCGTTCCCAGGGTTTTGCCGGCCTGGGTTTCCTTGCCCGTCAAGTCAATCACATCATCCATAATCTGGAACGCAATTCCCATATGGGTTCCGTAGGCCGCCAGATTTTGGCAAGCCGGTTCTTCGGCATCTGCCGCTTTGGCGCCGAGATAGCAACTGCAGGAAACCAAGGCCGCCGTTTTGCGGGAGATAATGTCCAGATAGCGCTGCTCCTCCAGATCATAATAGTCCCGATAGAGCAACTGCATCAATTCCCCCTCGCAGACCGTGTTGGCGGCGGCGGCGATCCGGCGGGAAAAGCCGGGATGGTCCAGGGAACTGCACAGATGGAAGGCGCGGCTGATCAACAGATCCCCCAGCATCACCGCGGTTTCATTGCCGTGCAGGGAATGGATGGTTTTGCCGCGGCGCCGGATTTCCGTTTCATCCAGGACATCGTCATGAACCAGGGTGGCCATATGCACCATTTCCAGAACGGCGGCGATGACCCGGTGGGGAGGCTGCAAGCCGCCGCAGACCTGGCCGCTCAAAAGAACCAGCATGGGCCGCAGCATTTTCCCGCGGAACTTATTAATATGGTCCAGCAAATCCGAGATCATAGGGATATCACAGAGCAGCTCCCGGTCGAAGAGTTCCCGGACTTCCTCCATCTCAGTCATAATGCAGTCATAGGCTTGCAGCATATTCATCCGGTAAAAGTAGTAGCGCTAAAACGCCGGGGCCTGTTTTCAGCTTCGGGCATAGGCCTCGAATTTTTGCAATAAATCCCGGGTAATCGTACCGGGCCGGCCCGTGCCGATCTTGCGGCCATCGATTTCCACCACTCCGATGACCTCGGCGGCTGTTCCCGTCAGAAAAATCTCGTCGGCGGCGTAGAGGTCATACCGGGTCAGATTCTGTTCCAGAACTTCATAATGGTTTTTCCGGGCCAGGCGAATCACCACCTCCCGGGTGATTCCTTCCAGGGAGCCGGCGGAGATAGGCGGGGTATAGATCTTGCCGCCGCGGATGACGAACACGTTGTCCCCGGTGGCTTCGGCGACATATCCCATGTGATTGTACATAATCGCTTCCAGCATATCCCGGTCCAGGGCCTCTAATTTTGCGATAATATTATTCAGGTAATTCAGGCTTTTGATTTGGGGACTGATGGACAGGGGATGGTTCCGCATGGTGTTGGCGCTGATGACCCGCAGGCCATTTTCATACAATTCCGGGGGATATAGCTGAATTTTGTCGGCTATGATGATGATTTGGCCCTGACTGCAGGTCAGCGGATTCAGACCCAGGGAACCGATACCACGGGTAACAATCAACCGGATATACCCATCTTTTATGTTGTTGGCTGCCACGGTTTTACAAACATTGTCCGAAAGGGTTTCAATATCCTGGGGGATTTCCAGTCGAATCGCTTTTGCTGACACATACAACCGGTCCATATGGGCTTTCAACTCAAATACCTTGCCGCCATAGACACGGATTCCCTCAAAAACGCCGTCTCCATAAAGCAAGCCGTGGTCGAAAACAGAAACTTTAGCCTCGGATTCCTCAACCAGTTTATCGTTGAGCCAGATTTTTAAGCCCATAAAGCACCTTTACTATATTTCCTATAACTCCTATATTAACACAATCTGCCCCAAAGAGCAGTTTAATCGCTCGAATTACTGAATTTTTCCATCAATCAGGTCTAATTTCCGGTGGGCCAGTGCGGCAACCTTTGCGTCATGCGTAACCATTACAATGGTCTGGCCGGCCTGGTTCAAGCGACCGAAAATGTCTAGGATAACCTTTCCTGAGACAGAGTCAAGATTTCCTGTCGGTTCGTCAGCCAATAATAATTTGGGCCGCTGCACCAAAGCCCGGGCTATGGCTACCCGCTGGCGTTCCCCGCCTGACAAAGTGGCAGGCCGTTGATGGATCTGTTTTTCCAGTCCTACCGATTCGATGACTTCGCGGGCCTGGCGGCGGGCGGTTTTCCGTTTCCGCACCCAGTTCCAAAGGGAATTGCCCACCATTTCCGGCAGCAGAACATTTTCTTCTACATTTAATTCGGGCAACAGGTGGTAAAACTGAAAAACAAATCCGATTTCTTTATTCCGGATGCGGTCCTGGCGGGCCTGGCTCTGGCAAAAAACCTGCTGCCCTTCCAATTCTACCTCACCCCGGTCGGGCCGGTCCAGCAGGCCTAAAATATGCAGCAAGGTACTTTTCCCACTGCCGCTGGCGCCCATAATCGCCAAAAATTCTCCCCGCCGCACTTCCAGATTGACACCCCGCAAGACGTGGAGTTTGTTCCGGCCCATGGGGTAATCTTTATATAAGGCTCTGGTTCGTATCATACTGTCCTGTCCTGGCTGGTTCATGTCGTTATTTTAGTCCACCCGCAAGGTTTCTACCACCTCTAATTTTGCCGCACGCCGGGCCGGCAGGGATGCTCCCAGGACACAGGCCAGGATGGCGACCAGTCCGATAA
>JAKQBU010000042.1 GCA_029573975.1 Planctomycetota bacterium | reverse complement strand
TGATACAAGTCGCCACGGTGCAATCCGCTCCCGCCATCACCGCTCCATACCCGTCACCATAGGCATTCCGGATAGAAAAGCCTTGTAGGGTGGCGCCGGCCGAACAATGGATCCCGAAATGTTCATCCCCGGCCTTACCCTGACAATCGATAATCGTATATTCCGGTCCATTTTGCGAACGCAGGGTAATATTTTTGCTGACAATGAGGTCCCGGTTGCCCACGCCCGTATAGGTACCGTCCATCACCACGATTTCGTCCCCATCCACGGCACTAGTAATGGCATACTGGATCCGGCTGTAATTGGCCGCTCCGAAATCATCCACCGTGATGGTCTTGCCCGCACAGCAAACGCCCAGCCCCATCACCAGCATACCGGCCACAAACCACTGCCTCAATGTATCTTGTTTACATACCATAGACTTCTTCTCTCTTTTAAAAATGCCTTTTTGTAGTATCATCATCGCCGCCGCGGCTTTTCTCTTACCTGCAGACGGCATCTTGGTTAACGGCTCCAAGTGTTGGCATCATATCATAACCTTCCCCCGCCCGCCATGAAAAAACCAGTTTTCAGAATAACGCGCCTTCATTTTTTCCCGCCCAGAATTACACCTAATACGCCGCGGATTATCGCACGGCCGAGGGAACCGCCCAGCGAACGCAAGGTACTTTTCGCCAGGACCTGCCCAAAACTGTCGCGGGGCCGGCCGGGACCGCGAGTGGGTTTCTTCTGTTCCGGAGGGCCTTGGTCCGGCTGGGCGGCGGCCATCCGCTGTTCGGTCCGTTTTTTGAGTGCTTCAAAGGCCGACTCCCGGTCCACCAGGGTTTCATAGCGGCCATAATGAAGCGAGTTCTGAAGAATCTGCTGGCGTTCTTCGGAGGGTATGGTTCCGATGCGGCTCTGCGGCGGGCAGACATACGCCCGTTCGACCATGCCGGGAGTGCCTTTTTCGTCCAGAAAGGAAACCAGGGCTTCCCCGACGGCCAACTGCGTAATCACTTCTTCGATGCGGAAGCGGGGATTCACCCGGAAGGTCTGGGCCATCAGCTTGACGGCCTTTTGCTCCTGGGGGGTAAAGGCCCGCAGGGCGTGCTGGACCCGATTGCCGAGCTGGGCCAGGACCTTATCGGGGATATCCCGGGGATTCTGGGTGACAAAAAATACCCCTACCCCTTTGGAGCGGACCAGCCGGACGACCTGTTCGATTTTATCCAGCAGGGCGGCGGGGACATCCTCAAATAACAGATGGGCTTCGTCAAAAAAGAACACCAGTTTCGGTTTTTCCAGATCCCCCACTTCCGGCAGCCGCTCAAAAAGTTCCGCCAGCAGCCACAGCAGGAAGGTGGCATAGACTTTGGGCCGGTTGATCAACTGGTCCGCGGCCAGGATGTTAATCATGCCCCGGCCGTCGGAGTGCGTGCGAATCCAATCGAAGATATCCAGCATAGGCTTGCCGAAAAATCCTTCGCCTCCCTGCATCTCCAGCTCCAGCAGGCCGCGCTGAATGGCACCCACCGAGGCCCTGGAGATATTGCCATAGGCGGTGGTGAACTCCGCGGCGTTATCACCGGCAAACTGGACCATCGCCCGTAAATCTTTCAGGTCCAGAAGCAGGTAGCCGTTATCATCGGCAATTTTAAAGATGAGGGTCAAAACGCCGGTCTGCACTTCGTTAAGGTTCAATAGCCGCCCCATCAGCAGCGGCCCCATGTCCGAAACGGTTGCCCGCACGGGGTGGCCGCTTTTGCCGAAGATATCCCAGAAAGCTACGGGAAATTCCCGGAAGCCCTGCCCGGTCAGATGAAGCAATTGCAGCCGCTCCCGGATTTTAGGCTGTTCGGTACCCTGCTGGCTGATGCCGGCCAGATCGCCTTTCACATCCGCCAGAAAAACCGGCACCCCGTTTTCGCTCAGGCTCTCCGCCATACGCTGCAATGTTACCGTCTTGCCGGTTCCGGTTGCCCCGGCGACCAGGCCGTGGCGATTGGCCATCCGGGGGAGCAGATAAAATTCCGTATCCGTCGCGGTTTTGGCAATCAGCATGGGTTTGCTCATGGTAATATCCTTTCCCGGTTCCAAAAGCCGTTGCTTTACGTTTTGCCTCGAAAAATTGCCTCGCGCACCTTCCCAGCCGGCGGAGTCCGGCGCTCTTCCGCCGCCACCCTTCCGCCCTGGTCCGCTGACGGTATCTTACCGAACCGGCAGGAGGGAAAACAGCCTTTTTTGGGATTCTTCCGGTTTTGCGGTTTGGCTGGGAGAAAAACACATATAACTCATTTTCATATAGAGCGTTAGAAGCGACAACCTGGCCACGGGAATCAGAATTGTGATTACAATCTTATGGGAAATACGGGAATTTTATGGACGGAGGGTACGGCTGGGATATAGAATAGGGGGCAATTCGAGTGCGTGTGGTGTTCATATAAAATAGCGGCTGAGTGCGGTTTTTTGGGGCAGCCGGAGAGCGGCTTCCCCAGGAGAATACTAGTAAAAAGAGATTCACTGCCGGTTCGAGTCTGAAAAGAAAAGGGTCTGCCGGAAGGATTTTGACTAAGACAAACTATTATACCGAGAGAAGCTGGTCGTGTTTGAAACAAAATGTCCCATTTGCCATAAGAAAATCAAGATTCCCCAAAATTTCCTGAACCGGAAATTAAAATGCCCGAAATGCAAGGCCTCGTTAAAAGAGGTTAAACAGGAAATCATAGATGATATTTTTTCCCAGTTCTATTCCGCCGCCGCCAGCGATGCCCGGGGGATTCGCCCGCCGTGGTTACCGAAATTCATGGCAGCAGCGGGGATCTTTCTCCTGCTCTTCAGCCTGGGGGCGTTCCTGTTCATTAAAAATAGCTGGGAAACCCAGAATTATACCAAAATCACCGAACTGGCAAAAACGGCGGAGAGCTGTTATCGTGACCAGGATTATTTTCAGGCTCTCACCGCCTATGATGAATTATTCACGATGGTCGGGGACCGAAAAATCAAAAGCCGCATGCTAAGGAATATTATCGGCCAGGCCCGGGATAATTATTCCGACACCGTATTTCAGTATGAAGATACCCTCTGCGATTCTCTTCAGCCGGGATATGTAAAAGCCCGGGAATTTTTCCAAAAAGGGGGAAAGAACCAAGACCTCGCGCAGAGCCCGACGCCCTCCCTGCTCGAGTCTGAGGTCCAGGCCTCCGTGCAAAAATGGGATATGGAAGAAACGCTGGCCCTCTATCATTCCCTATTAGAAAAAATACCGGATCGCCCCGCCGAAAGCGAAGAACTCAAGAAAATGGTTTTTCAAATACAGGAAGATATCAATCAATTGAAACAACAATTAGCCGCGATTCAGGAACAGGAAGCTCGGCGAGCCGAAGAAGAGTCGCAATTCAAACCCGCCATGCAGAAATTCCTGAACGAGATATCCCCGCTAGCCCAGGAATTGGCCGCCATGCAAACCAGGTGGCAGCAGGAAATGAATTATGCCGACTATCAAAAAGCCGCCTATCATCTGGTGCTGGCTTATGAGGAGTGCCGGGAAGATTCCTACGGCTATCCGGAACAAAGAACCATGATGGCATGGGCCCAAGAGGCCGTCCAGAACCATAAACTGGCGGTTACCTATTGGGGCTATATTCAGCAGGGAAGCCGGCAGTATCAGGCCGGGGAGCGGGATGCCTGCTGCCAGACCGCCCTGCGGAAAGGGCAGGAATTTTTACTAGAGTACTACCGCTATCAGCGTATGTATGAAGCTGCCGAAAAACCGGACATGGAATGGTAAAGGGATTGGGATCCCTGCGGGACTAGCCCGCATATCTCACGGGGTTTTTCTTAGCCGATCTGTTCTTCCAGGTATTTTTTGACGGACTGGAGGAACTGGGCGGCCAGGGCGCCGTCGATGATGCGGTGGTCGCTGCAGAGGGTGACTTTCATCATCGGCTGGATACCGATCATGCCGTTGACGGCGACGACCTCGTCACGAGTGGCGCCAACGGCCAGGATAGCACTTTCGGGCGGGTTGATGATGGCGGTGAACTCCTCGACGCCGAACATGCCCAGGTTGGAGACGGTAAAGGTGCCTTTGCCGGCCCCGATGATCTTGCCGCCGCGAGCCTCAGCCGCTAGGCGTTTGGTTTCGCGGGCGATATCGTGCCAGGGACGCTGGTCGGCATTGGTCAGGACCGGGACGACCAGGCCGGCTTCGACGGCGGTGGCGACGCCGATATTGACATCGGCATGGTAGGTGACGGTTTCCTCGGTGAAGCGGCTGTTGACGGCCGGGTACTGGCGCAGGCCGACGGCGACGGCCTTTACGATCAGGTCGTTCACGGAGAGGCGGTCGGCCTTTTCCAGCTTCTGGTTATACTGTTCGCGGAAGGCGATGGCACGGGTCATATGGATGGAGATGGTGACGTTGAAGTGGGGGGTATCGCGGAAGCTCATCTGGAGGTTTTTGCCGATGGCGCGGCGGAGTTTGGTGACGGCGACTTCCGTGCCGGGCTGCGGCTGGCCGGCGACGGGGGCCAGTGATACAGCGGCGGCTGCCGGTTGGGCCGTTTGGGTTGGTCGGGTTGGTCGGGTTGCGGCGCTGGCGGCGAATTTGCGGACGTCTTCAGCGATGATGCGGCCGTTGGGTCCGGAGCCGCTGACCTGGCGCAGGTCCACACCCAGTTCGCGGGCGACCTTGCGGGCGAAGGGGGAGGAGAAGATGCGGCCGTTGGTGCGGGGAGCCGGGGCGGCGGCGGGGGAGAATTTTTCTATGTCGTCGCGGACGATTCGGCCTTTGGGGCCGGAACCGCAGACCTGGCTGAGGTCAATGCCCCGCTCCTTGGCGATCCGTTTGGCGATGGGGGAGGCCTTGATGCGGTCGGAGGCGTCGTCGCCAGCCGGGGCAGAGGCAGGAGAAGCTGTCACGGCAGAAACTGCCGGGGCGGCTTGGGCGGCGGCGGGAGCGGCGGCATCCGGAATCAGGGTCCCAGCGGCGCCGATATAGGCGACAATCTGGCCGACGGGGACGTTGTCATCTTCGGCGTATAACCGCTTCAGGAGCGTGCCCGAATCGGCGGCCTCCACCTCGATGACGGATTTGTCAGTCTCGACTTCCAGGACAACCTGGCCTTTATTGACCTGATCCCCTTCGGCCTTGTGCCATTTGACGATGCGGACTTCCTGGGTGGTCTGGTCCGGGATGGGGATTTTGACTTCGGTGGCGGCCAGAGTAGCGGTGGCGGCGGCTGGGGCAGGATTGTGGGCCGATTGGGCGGCCTGGGCCTTTTCGGCTTTCGGCGCGGCGGCGGATACCTTTTCACCCGCGGCACCGACGAAGGCGACCACCTGGCCGACCGGGACCGTATCGTTTTCCTCATACAGGCAGGCCAGCAAAACGCCGTCGCCGGCCGATTCTACTTCGATAACGGATTTGTCGGTTTCGACTTCCAGCACCACCTCACCGGCCTTGACGGGGCTGTTCAGTTCTTTGCGCCATTTGACGATGCGGACTTCCTGGGTGGTTTGATCGGGTATGGGAATCTTGATCTCGGTTGCCATTTCTCTATAACTCCTGCTATCTATCCAAATATCAAATAATCGTTTTATCAGCTTGCCGCGCGGATTACCTGCCCAGCAGGGCCAGGGTCCGGGCACACACTTTTTTGGCGTTGGGAAGATTTTCCTCTTCCAGCGTGGGGGCCATGGGCGGCGGCACTTCGCAAGCAGCGACCAGTTCAATGGGGGCATCGAGGTAGTCGAAGGCCCGTTTCTGGATTTCGAAGGCGATATGCTCGCCGAAGCAGCCGGTACCCGGGGCCTGGGAGACCAGGACGGCGCGGTTGGTTTTCTTGATGGAGGCGACGATGGTGTCAATATCGAGGGGGATCAGGCTGCGGATGTCGATGACCTCGGCGGATACGCCCTGGGCGGCCAGCAGCTCGGCGGCCTGTTCGGCGACCTTGGCCATGTAGGAATAGCCCAGGATAGTCACGTCCTTGCCTTCGCGGCGGATGGCGGCCTTGCCCAGCGGGATGGTGAAATCGCCTTTGGGGACGATGCCTTTGTCGCCGTAGAGCAACTGGTGTTCCAGGAAGATGACCGGATTGTCATCCCGGATGGCGGACTTGAGCAGGCCCTTGACATCTTCGGGAGTGGAGGCGGCCACGACCTTCAGGCCGGGGATATGGGTGGCGATGGCTTCCAGGCTCTGGGAGTGCTGGCCGGCATAGCCTTTGCCGCCGCCGATGGCGGTCCGGCAGACCATCGGAATGACCGCCTTGCCGCCGAACATGTATTTGTTTTTGGCGGCCTGGTTGCCGAGCTGGTCCATACTCATCAAAATAAAGTCGATGTACATCAGCTCCACCACGGGCCGCATCCCGGTCATGGCCATGCCGACGGCGGAACCGCAGATGGCCACTTCGGAAATGGGGGCGTTGAAGACCCGTTCGCGGCCGAAGATTTCGATCAGGCCGGAGGTGGCGGCAAAGGCCCCGCCGTGTTCAGCCACGTCCTCACCGTAAAACACCACGCGTTTGTCGCGGAGCATTTCTTCCATCATGGCCTCGGCGACGGCGCGGCGATAGGGCATCTTCCCTTCCTTGTCGCGGTAATCACGAACGGCCTGGGCGTTGTATTCGGTGGTTTTGTATTCGGAGGAGATGTTGTCGCTGGTGGTGTCCGAGTAGAGGCCCTCGTAAATGGTGGATGGTTCGGGATACGCGCTCTTGGCGGCGGCGATGGTGAGTTTTTCCATCTGCTCGAAGTGCTGCTTTTCCAGGTCTTCCACTTCCTGCGGGCCGAGAACGCCGGATTTCACCAGTTCGGCCTTCATCTTGCCGATGGCATCTTCGCAGCGCCAGGCTTCGATTTCCTCGTCGCAGCGGTACATGTTCTGGTCGCTGAGCGAGTGGCCCATGTAGCGGTAAGTCATGGCTTCCAGCAGGACCGGCCCGTCGTT
Source organism: Planctomycetota bacterium (assembly GCA_029573975.1). The sequence goes on along the minus strand of JAKQBU010000042.1, from coordinate 4,932 downwards.
TTTGCGGCAGGTCTCGGCGGCCCGCAGAACGGCGTCGCGCACGGCCAGGGGATCCATCCCGTTGATGACTTCGGCGTGCATGCCGTTCATCTTATAGCCCCAGCCGCGGCGGGCGATGCAATCGATACCGGTAATTTCCTGGCGGGTCCGGCCGGTCATGCCGAACTGGTTGTTCTCAATGAGGAAAATGACATTGACACCCCGTTTAAACTGGCCCATGCAGGTGATATTCAGGGATTCGTTGAAGACGCCGTTGTTGCAGGCCCCGTCCCCGAAGAAGCACAGGGTAACCCGGTCCTTTTTCTGGAGCATCATGGACATGCCGGCCCCGGCGGCGATGGGTACGCTGCCGCCGACAATCGCGTTGGCGCCCAGGTGCCCCACGTTAAAATCGGCGATGTGCATCCCGCCGCCGCGTCCGCGGCAATAGCCTTCTTCCTTCCCTAAAAATTCCGCCATGGTGCGGTACAGGTGGACTTCCAGGGCCTGTTCCAGCAGGTCCTTTTGGCCGCTCTTGAAACTTACGTCCCCGATGAAGGCCCGCAGTTCCTTTTCCTTCATGGCCCGCAGGGCGTAGGATTCCTTGGCGATGCTGTGGCCGTGCCCGCGGTGGGAACTGGTGATATAATCGTCAGCCCGCAGGGCGGCATTGGCCCCGGCGGCCACGGCTTCCTGGCCGATGGACAGGTGGGTGGCCCCGGAGAATTTATACCCCTCGAACGGGACCAGCTCCCCGTTGCGCAGTTTGATAATCATCGTTTCAAAGGCCCGGTTGTACAGCATTTGCCGGTATAAAAATATGGCATCTTCCGCTGTAAAGCCGGCCTTCAGCTCATCCTGGAGGCTTTTGTTATACTGATAACAGGGAATTTCTCCAAAACGTAGCTTTTGAGGCGCGAAATTAGGGCCTATGACCAGACTTTTCATCGAGGTAAATTCAATCTTTTTTGCGTCAGTAGCCTGCATTATTCATTTTCTCCAAAAATATAAAAATTTTGTTAGTAGCAGTAAATCTGAATAAATTGTAAATAAACTGCTAAAAATGTCAATAATATTACAAGAAAATCTTGAAAATTAGCAAAATATAGCTTATTATTTACAACAGAATGAGGCAAAGACAGCAAAAAATCGTTGAATATGTGCGAAATGTCGGGATTGTTTCGGTTTCGGAACTGGCGGAAATGTTTGGCGTTTCGCCATTTACGATTCGCCGGGATATTGATTATCTGGCCCAGGGGCGTTTGCTGGCGAAGGTGAAGGGCGGCGCCCAGCGGATTGAGACGCCCAGCCAGTTCAGTGAGGCCCGGCTGGTGAACCGGATGCAGATCAACCTGGCCCAGAAGGAAAAAATCGCCCGCAAAGCCGTGGAATTTATCCATGCCGGGGATACGATTTTTCTGGACGGATCCAGTACCATTGCCTGTCTGGCCCGGACTATTGCCCAGGTATGCCGAAATATCACGGTGGTGACGAATTCGGTGCTGATTTCGCTGGAGTTATCGGAGGCCTCGGATATCCGGCTGATCGGGCTGGGGGGGATCTTCGACCGGGATACGTTTTCGTTTGTCGGGTTTGATGCGGATCTGCCGGCGGAGTCTTTTTATGTGGATAAAGCCTTTTTTTCCTGTGCCGGATTTGTGCCGGATCAGGGGACGTATGAAAATGCCGCCTTTAACCGTAATATCAAGCTGCTGGTGGCCCAGCGGGCGGCCAAGGTGTTTCTGCTGATTGATTCGGGAAAATTCGGGAAACGGGCCTTAACCCGGGTTTTGGATACCAATATGATCCATTCTATCATAACGGATAAGATAGAAGATCCCAAAATAATGGAAGAAATCAAGGCCAGTAAGACCAGTCTGGTCCTGGCAGACCGGACAGAAACCACCCTTACGGACAAAACCGACGTTCAAAACGCCACGGTGTAAAGACGCGCAATCCCACTGGCTCGTTATGGTGGCAACGAGCCAGTCATCCGATCAATCCTACACCGGATCGTTTGTTAGAACCGCGTAAAGCTCAGTCTTTTTTGGGGGGTCTGCCGACGGGCAGGGGATGCAGACGCCGTTTGAACTTCTTTTCCAGGGCCTTGATAAAAGGCATGGGACCCAAGGGTCGGCCGGTCTGGGTAAAGGTGCGGAGGATGCGAATCTCTTCGGCGGTCAGCTTTTTGGTCAGCAGGCCGGTGAGTTTCTTCTTTTCCGCTTTGGAGGGCCAGACATTCAGGGCCAGAACACCGGAGGGGTCTTTCCCGGAAGTGTGAGCAGCGGCACTGGACCAGGCGTATTTGTCGGCTTTCCGGGCTTTCTTTTCGAGCACCGGCAAAGTTTCGACATACTGCACCGCTTTCCAGAGGAAATCTCCGCCCAAGGCGCAGGATTGGAAACGGTTCCGCCAGATACTTATGTTGCTGGTACGCTTACTGTTAAGATATTGCGTATAAGCAAAATGGGTGCGACCGATGGCCTTGGACAAAGCGCCTTTGCGCCGGGGAATTGCCACGATATGAACATGGTTGTTCATGAGGCAATAGGCCAGGACATCGATCTTGTACTGAGCGGCCTTTTCCTTCAGGAATCCCAGATACATCTGGTAATCCTTATCCTTGAGGAAAACGACCCGGTTACCAATGGTCCGCTGATATACATGATGCGGCTCATTCACTACTTCTATTCTTGCTGTTCTAGGCATACCAGTATTATTACACCGAAATTTACAAATGCAACAAAAAAAAATAAAATTTTTACGCCCCTATTTTGGCGCCGGCGGCAAAAGCTCATTGTCCCCTGGTTATAAGGGTGCCAAAGCTATTTTGGGCGTTTCCGTCAAAAAAACATTCATTTTTACGATTTTTGCGGATATAATGTCTTGACGGTTGAAACCGAGTGTTGGTGCTGTGTTATACAATACTCTATTTTATGAGGTGATTGGTATGGAAAAGAGCATACGAATCGGGGTTGCACTGTGTGCCATTCTGTCATTTTCTACCTGCGTTATGGCATTGGATTGGACAGGGGTCACGATTTTCGGCTGTGATGAACAGGGGACCGTAGATACCCGTTTCCGCTGCAATAGCGGGCCGGTCGATGCGGCGTGGGATGTGTTTGTGTACGAAGGCAAACCCATAGAGCAAAAGGATTTAGAGAAAGTTCACTGGCTCAATCACCCGCAGGATCATTCTATCCGTGTCCCGCTTAGCCCCGGGATTCATGCCTTTACTTTTCACATCGAAAATCAGGATTTGATTCCTTATGCAGGCATTAACTTATTCTTTGATGGGGACAGAGGGCGACCAGCCATCTCTGCCCGGGCCGCAGTGGCGGCAAATGGTCCGCCCAAATCGGAGTTTTTCGCTAATACATCGGGCAGAACCATGGGATGGCCGATAACCGATGTGCCCGGCAGCGGTGCGCTGGCGTATCAGGATCAGGGAGGGGGGATTCATGAGTGTATAACGGCAGCAGCCCAATGGAAGGTTACGTTGAAGGAATTCAGGATCACCCCTCCAATTGCCGGCTTGAATCTGGATTTTGTTGCCCCCCATACCCCCGGGGTCAGCGGCAAACCGGACTGGGTGGGACAGTTGGTGCTGGAGGTGGAAGAGTCGTCCGGTCAGCCGTCCGATTTTTTCTTGTGGCTGCAAACCACGGCGGGGATGACCATGGGGGGGCCGGATCATGCCGCTGTCTGGAAAGAGAAATATGATACGAAAAATGCGGCTGCCCCGTTTTCGTTTACGTATGGGGGCAAGCCGTCGAAGGATTTTCTAAAGGATTGGCAATTAAAGACTTCTGACGGGAAAAACGATCGGGGCCGCGTGGCGCGGATTCTGGTCTATACTGATCCGGAAACGGACCTGCAGGTGCGGTGGCAGGGGGTGGAGTACCGGGATTATCAGACGGTGGAATGGACGTTGTATTTTAAGAATACCGGAACCCAAGATACTCCGATCCTGGAAAATATTCTGGCGCTGGACACGGCTTTTTCCCGCAGCCCGGCTGGTGAATTTCAATTGCACTATAACCGGGGCGATTTTTGTGTCATCAACAGTTATGAGCCGTTGCAGAAAACTTTGCTGCCAAATGAAAAATTGCATCTGGCTCCGGCCGGCGGGCGTCCGACGGATACGGAGTTCCCCTATTTTAACATCAATGTCGAAAATGAGGGCCTGATTGCGGTTATCGGCTGGCCGGGACAGTGGGCGGCCGATTTTATACGGGATGAGCAGAATACCCTCAAGCTGCAGGCGGGTCAGGAATTGACGCATTTCAAGCTGCTGCCGGGGGAGGAAGTGCGCAGCCCGCTGGTGGTGTTGCAGTTCCGGGACCAGGGGGACTGGATGGACGGACAGAATAAATGGCGCCGGTGGATGAAAGAGTACAGTATGCCCAAGCCGGGCGGGAAATTGCAGCCGCCCATGCTGCTGGCGTCCAGTTCCCGCGCGTATATTGAAATGCACGGGGCGAATACGGAAAACCAGATTATGTTCATCCAGCGTTATCTGGATGAGGATATGAAGCTGGATTACTGGTGGATGGATGCCGGCTGGTATGAGTGCGGGGATCCGCCCAACTGGCCGGTGGTGGGGACGTGGGAGGTGGATCGCAAGCGATTTCCGCAGGGTTTCAAGCCGATCAGCGATTTTGCTCACAAAAATGGTGTGAAAATTCTGGTGTGGTTCGAGCCTTCGCGCGTCCATGCCGGCACCTGGATAGCCGAAAAGCACCCGGAATGGGTCTATGGGGGTGCTGACGGGGGGCTGCTGCGGCTGGATAATCCGGAGGCAATGGACTGGCTGGTGAATCATATCGATAAGATTATTGAGGATAACGGGATCGATTTGTACCGCGAAGACTTCAATATTGCGCCGCTGGGACACTGGCGGAATAATGATGCGCCGGACCGGCAGGGGATTACGGAAATCCGGTTTGTCAC
>JAKQBU010000026.1 GCA_029573975.1 Planctomycetota bacterium | reverse complement strand
AAGCCTGGGCAACCGCGCCATGCAGGAACTCATCCACCGGATCAACCTGGACGGCTTCAGCGAAAACGACGTCCTGGTGGTCGTCTTCAATCCCCTGCCCTATCCCCGCCGCGAAATCCTCGAAGCCTGGGTCAACATGCCCATCCCTGCCGGCCAGACAGAGGCCTTCTGGACCATGGACGTCCAGGGCCTCCAGATGTTCGACGCCCAGGGCCGGCCGGTCAGTACCCAATGGCAGGGCTGCTCCCACGAAACCTACTGCGTCGCGGAAGTCCACACCCGCGCCTTCCCCTTCCCCTGCAAACGCCACCGCGTATTCTTCGACACCGGTGAAATCCCCGCCGGCGGCTACAAAGTCTTCCGGGCCGCCCCCCTCCAGAAAGACACCTACTACCCCGTGCAGTGGACCAACTCCAACGCCGCCACCGGCACGCTCCTGAAAACCCCGGCCATGCTGGAAAACGAATACCTCCAAATCCGCATGAATCCCAACGGCACCTTCGACCTGACCGATAAAGAGTCGGGCCAAACCTATACCAGCCTCAACTATTACGAAGACCGCGGCGAACACGGCGACTACTGGATCAACCGCAAACCCATGTTCGACCAGGCCATTACTTCCCTCGGCTGCTCCGCCCGCATCTGGTCCGAAGAAGCCGGCCCCCTCCAGGCCACCCTCGTCAGCGAAATCACCATGCCCATTCCCTCCAAAGGCATTCGTGCGGAACAGCGCCGGGGCGACCACTTCACCGATCTGGTCATTCGCACCGCCGTCACCTTGCAGGCCGGCAGCCGCCAGGTGGACATCAAGGTCGATTTCGAGAACCGCCAGGAAGACCATTTCCTCCGCGCCATCTTCCCAACCAGCCTCAAAGATGCCTCCCACGCCGACGCCGGCGGCCACTTCCTCGTGGACCATCGCCCCATCCGCCCGCAAGGCCCCACCGCCGAGAGCCTCTGGCCGGACATGGCGACCCTGCCCCTGAATAATTTCATCGACGTCAGCGACGGCCGAAACGGCCTGGCCTTCCTCACCGACTGCCTCACCGAATACGAAGTCATGGACAATGAGCATCGCGCTGTGGCCCTTTCGCTGCTGCGGGCCACCCATGACTGGATCTGCACCGAAATGCGCTGCGGCTCCTGGTTCCCCTCCCAGAAAGGCGGCCAGTGCCTGCGGCCCTACTCCCTCCGTTACGCCCTCCGGCCCCATACCGGCAACTGGCAAACCGCCGAAATCCCCCTGGCCGCCGAATTCTTCAATGTCCCCGCTTTCCCCGTCCAGACCCGCACGCATAAAGGCCCTCTGCCCGCCCAGCAGGCCTCCCTTTTCGAAATCGACAACCCGCACCTGCGTTTTTCCACCCTCAAAAAAGCCCAGGACCGCGACAGCTATATCATCCGCCTGTACAACCCTACCGGTAAAGTCCAAAAAGGCACGATTTCCTTCCATGCCACCCTGACCGCCGCCTGGCAAACCAATCTCAACGAACAGCGGCAAAAGGAAATTAAACTCAAACAGGGCAGAAGCTGGCCTTTCCAGCTCAAATCCGCGGAAATCATTACCTTTGAGTTGATATCCGGGTAATCCCGGGCCAGACGGTATTTCCGTCAGAAGGACTATTTCGTCTCCGAGAGGGATTTTATATACGCATCCAGCATATACAAGCCGGTGGAGGCCATACAATTACAATTATACCAGTTGAAGCCGGTCTCCTTATCATGGACGAGCTTGCCGTCCTGGTAGTAGTTCATCCCGGTGGTGGAGAACTGGCCGTCCTCAAACTGCTGGACGCAAACGGCGTTGGCGGCGGCGCGGGCCTTGTCCAGAAACACCGGATCGCCGGTGGCCTTGTGCAGTTCGATGAGGGTCCCGATCCAGTAGCCGGTGTGGCCTTCCATGGGGTACCAGCAGACAAACTGTTCAAAAACCAGCGGGCCTTTCACGTGTACGATCCCTTTCACCGGATGAACGAAGGCCTCGCTTTCGGCACTGAAAATAACGAACTGGTCCTCCAGGAAGCGGTTGAGCCGGCGGGCCAGGGGTACAAAAGCGGGGTCCTGATCTTTCAGATGGCAGAGAGTCCGGATAAAGTTCTGGGTTTGGTGACCGGAGAGATTCGAGAACGTCGGCCAGGGAAAGACATCCTCAAAGACCCCTTTCCAGTGGCTGGAGGTGCAAACCTGGGCGATGGTCCAGTTAATGGCCCGCTGGGCGGCCAGCGCCAGATCGGGATCTAAGTAATACGGTTCCAGGGCATAGACCAGATTGACGAATTCCGCGGCGGCGGGAGTATAATATTCGCTGATGGCGCCGGTTTGGGGATTCAGGCGGTAGGGGAAACTGCCGTCTTCCTGCTGGAATGGGGCGGTGGTTTTGGCGATATGGATGGCATAATCCAGGTACGGCTGATGTTGGGTGGCCCGGTAGAGGTCCACATAGCTGATCGCCAGCCAGCAGGGCCGCAGGAGAGTCACATTGGTCCCTTCGTTGCCGCCGCCGAATTGCCCCATAGTAATGGTGGAATAGGGAAAGAGCGGCAGCTTGCCGCTATCCGGTTGGCGGTTTTTTAATCCCCAGTCGGCGGTGATGCGGGCCAGGCGCAAAGACTCTTCCTTCTGAGGTCCGCCGCGATCCGCATAGGCCAGCAGGCTCCAGATATATTGCCCCTGGGTAATAGCCGGATAGCTCATGCTGTAGCCATCAGGGAAATCGCCGAACAAATTGCCCTGCGTTACGGTCGGTGAAGCGGAGGACCATATCCACACCGGCACATTTGGTTCGCGATAAGGCGCCTTGCCGTGCCAGGCGGCATGAAAGAAGTATTCCATGTTCCGGTCAGCAGCCCCACACCAGTCGGCGTCCGGTTCCTGCAAGCCCTGCCAGTTGGGGGCCTTGACCCGGATGGTGTTTTCGGCGGCAAGCACAGTACCGGCCTGGTCCAGCCATTGGAAGTTCAGGGTAAAAATCTTGTTTTCCATCTGCGGCCAGATGGTTTCCAGACTGAGGAAAGGCGTATGGGATTCCACTGTCCAGCTTTGCTGGCCCTGTTTAACTTCGGCGGTATATTTCGTTACCTTGGGCATGGGCAGCAGTTTGAAGGTCGGGGCGTCGATAAACTGGCGGCTGTAGGCGTTCCAGCTTACGATTTTGGTAGGCCGTATAGTGCCGTTAAAATTCCGCAAGTGGTCAATCAGGGCGGTGCGATCCTCTTCCGCCGCCGCAGTTGGCGCCGCCGCCGTCAGCAATGCAGTCCAGATCAGAATCAGTATTTGACAAAAGGAACGGCTGGTTTTCCTCGTGAATGGTGCCTGTCGAATGGAATCGATCATCGTTTTTGCTCCTACAGAGTTTCCTAAGGTTATTTTACATGTTCATTTTTTGCGTCATCTTCCGTCTTTGGATTGCGGCTTTTCGAATCGGCGGTTTGCAGCAGGCAGTTCTTGTCGCCAGGCTGTAAGTTGATGATTTATATATACTTAATAAGGGCACGCACCATGTGTTCCTACCGTCTCGGCTCGTTGATAAAAGCCACAGAGCAGGGATTATCAGACGGGTCCATCCAGCTTGTCTGGGGAACGAACAAGGGATGCAGCATCTGGAAAAAGCATCTTTTCGAGGCGGATGAACTTTCTTAAATGCTTGGGAATAATTAGCTTAAGTTGATCCATATGTGTTATTTCTCTACTGTCAACTCAGTAAATAAGTGAACTACCTTATTCGATAGGATGATTATTGTGTTTTTTATTTCTTACCTCAAACAAAAAATTCGCGCTGGTCAAATCTTTTGATATGGCTGGGATTAAAAAGATCTTCATCTTTTTTCCATTCTAGCCGATGATGCTAATGGAAGTTGACAACGGCGAAACATCCACCCCAACCAGGATTAAAAATAAGGATTATATGAGCAGCAGCGGCATACCTCCCCATATAGCCGGTTCCGTCTTCCAGGTGCAGATTTCCGCCGCCGAAACGGCCAAGGCGCACGATGCCCAGCGGAACAAAAGGGCACGCGATGCCCGTGAGCTGGCGCGGCTGGCCGATCAGCAGCAGCACGAGGTGGAAGATGCCGACCATACTGAAGGCTTGTATGTCCACCGGGAAGAGGATCGCCCTCGTGACGGTGAAGATGCCCGCGATACCTATGAAGGCCATGACCGGCAGGAACACTCCTCGGAAAAACTATACCTCCCCCCCAAAAATGCTCCCTCGAGTACACCTCAGCTTCCTGATCAGCCCCAGAATCCCGATCATATAGATCTATCTGTTTGATCTGGGCAGAACCGCGGTAAAGTTTCGGGAAAACCGAAGTTACAGCCGCATCGAACCATAGCGGCGTAGAATAAGGTTGCAAAACCCTGGCCAAAAGGGTATAAAAACAAATAGTGGCCTGGCAGCTTGGCGGTACAAATTCATGCTACTTGAGAACGAAAGGTTACATAATGGTAATTAAAATGAAAAAGATGCTTTTTCCGCTTCTTTTTTGCTTTTTGTATGTCGGTTCTCTGGTGTCATGCACCCAGGCTGCCAAACTTCCGGTTCCCCACCCGTTTCTGTGCATGTACGGCCATGGCAGTGCCCCGCATCTTGCCGACCAGAGCGGCTCGGCGGCCCAGCCGGAGGACCCGGATCTCAATAATCGGTTCCGGAAAATCATCCCTCCTTTCAATGTAATCGAAGGAATCAGTACGGATGCCGCTTTTATCCAGGAACTGCGGGCTGGCGGCAGGATTTATGCCTTCCATGTCGTCAACGGCGAAAATGCCACTCAGGAGCAGCTCCTGGCGGAATGGCGGGCGCCCTTTGACGATGAGCTGGGCGGCCTGCTGCCCGGCGGTTACGATGCCATCGCCATCGATGAACTCCGCGGCGACGAAAACGGCTCGGTCCAGTCCGACCGGGTCTGCGCGGCCCTCCGGCAATTGCGTTCTCTGTATCCCGATAA
>JAKQBU010000025.1 GCA_029573975.1 Planctomycetota bacterium | reverse complement strand
CGATACACGGGCTTCGCATTGGGGATGAGGAACGCGGGCTCCAGTTCTCGTACGTGAAAGCCACCAAGCAGATATTGATGCCCAAGGAGAGCGAATATGTGGTGCGATTCGAACTCACAGAAGAACCTACCTGGATTACTGATAAGCCGCTCGAGTTTACCTTCGGCCTGCAGGCACTTCCCGTGCGTCCACGTTCACCGATTTATCGGTTGTTCGAGGTGGACGACTGTACATTTACCAATTTTCCCGAGAAGCAGCTTTTCAAAATATCACCGCTCTATACAGAGCTCTGGAGCGGACATTGGAACTATCTTAACTTCTGGAACGAAGAGGCCTTCAATCCTGAGTTTATCCAGAATCATAAAGCCAATCTCGCATCCCTGTGGAAGAATAACAAGCAAAGCTTCTGTATGTACCTCAATATAACTTCCTTTGATGCCAATACCCCCGAGTACCGCAAGTACCGCTTCGAGTGGGGCGGTAAGGACGCCAAACCTGCTATTCCCTACGATCCGGAAACCAAGGCCCAGCCCCATATGGTGGCCATCAATTATGCGCAAGCAGAGACTGGGCGGAGATATCGTGTATATCGTCAGTAAAAATGCTCTCTACGCCGGCGCCAACAATCTTGCCTATGGCACAGCCAAAGCAGCCCAGCTCCACCAGGCCAGACTGGCGGCGGTGGAATTAGCGGATGGCCAGATACGGGTCAATGTGGTGAATCCCGATGCGGTAGTCCAGAATTCGGGAATATTCTCGCATGGCTGGGGAGCGGATAGAGCCAGAACCTATGGCGTGAAAGAAGACGAACTCGGAAAGTTTTACGCCCAGCGGACCTTGCTGAAAAAAGAAATCCTGCCGGAAGATATCGCGGCGGCGGTTTTTGTCCTGGTGGGGCCGGATCTGCGAAAATCTACCGGACTGGTCATTAATGTCGATGGCGGTTTTTCCGCATCCATGCTGCGTTAAACCAAAAAGTAACTATTTTTCCGTTTTGCCGCCAAGGATCTTCTTATACAATAATTGCCGTAAAATTCCAGAGAAAGGAACCAATTCGTCATGTGTAGGTTAAAAACCATTATCAGCGTGTCCGTGCTGCACCTTTCCTTTTTCCTGTCGCTGGGATCAGGCAAAACCACCTGTTCCGACGCCTATGCCGCGGCAGACCAATCCGGCGGTGTCTATACCATCGGCACCTCCCTGGTCGAGCTGCGGCTGGAGAAGTCTGATGCCGGAGTCCATCTGAAGAGCCTGAAGAACAAAACACTTGCCGGTGCGCCCGAATGGCTGGCCAGTAGCGCCCAGCCGCTATCGGAGTTCGGCCAGGATATCTGTCCCGGCCGGTATGATTTTGAATATCTCTGGCAGAAGCGCATCTCCGGCGAGGAAACCGTTTCTATCGATTTGAATGAACCGCTGCCGGTCCGCAAGGGCGACTGGATCGGATTTGCCGTGGGGGCCGCGGGTGGTTATTCCTGTGATGAAACGGAGTGGATCACGAGTGAAAAATATTCGGACGGAGAAGAATATATATCTGCCGATGACACCGATTTGCAGCAGGAACCTGTCTGGAAATACGGTATTTTTTCACCGGCCCAAGGATGTATTCTGGAAATGGCAGCGGTCGAATCGCTTGCCCCTCTGGGTGTGGTCCGCATGCCCGCGTCCTCCTCTTCCTTCCTGGCTCCGGGTAACTGTCCGCATGTCAACGGAACCTATTTCCACCCATCCGATGACTACCATGCCCTGCGGGTGTGGCTG
>JAKQBU010000017.1 GCA_029573975.1 Planctomycetota bacterium | reverse complement strand
TGTCGGCTTCTTTAAGAATTTCTTGTTTTCGTATCTCAAATCGTCGCTCCATGACTTTTCCTTTCCAATGGGACTATTCCCATGGAAAGTTCGTCGGATAAATGAGTTATAAATCTTTAATAAATTACACAGTACAACTATAAGGAGGAATCCGGATAAGCTGAATAGCCTTCGGGGTTTTCTCCATGCGTGAAAGCTGAATATATCTTGCTTCATTTACCAGCTTGGGACCTTTGGTGACTTTGTGTTCTTTTATGTCCACCCGATAAAAATACGGTTGATGTCTGTCATACACGATAATACTGCGCCCTGCCCACATAACAGAAGCCATGGGATCGTGAAACCGCCCCAAGTTGCGGGAAGGTTTTTCCCCGGCTCCCTTCGGACCGAAATAGGTAATTACAGGCTCCTTTTGAACGGGTTTTTCTTTTTCGTCAGGCAACCACTCATAAACATAATATAATCCTTTACTGGTATCATACCATAACCGGCTATCGTTCCCCAGACACAAATCCCCATTTGGGTTATCATATACTTTAAAACGTCTCAAATAATGCTCTATGTCGATAAAAGCAAAGCTGGTTTTATAAACTTTATCTTTGTTCATCTGTGCTATTATACACGCATGTCGAACAATTTCTAAGTTCGGATCCAGTCCAGGCTCAAGAATAGGCGATCTTACTACCAACTCAGGATTGTTGGGAATAATATCCCACAAAAATATTTCTACCAGATTCCTGGCCCCGAACAGAAGCACTGAAAATATCAGGAAAGTTAAAAAACCGGTGGAACAAATTCTTGCCATATCATGATTTCGCATATTCATACATTTCCCCTTACAAAGGCATGGTGGTATATTTTTGCCAGAGACGCAGCAGACTGGCCACCGCAACCGCCGCCAGCAGCAAAAAGCCCTCTATCGCGAATCCCTTGATAAAAATCAGCAATATCAGTACGGCCGCCAGCACCAGAGACGCTGTATAGGCAACCAGCCGGGAGGAATGCACCGCCGTTACTAAACCCAGGGCATAACAGGCAAACGAAAGCAGCCATACCCCGGCAAACATCCGTACAAAAAAACCAACCACTCCCGGTACTACCTGCAACCCGGAATAATAAAACCAGATTACATACAAAATCAAAACCGACAAAACCAGCAGCAGCAGAAAACCCAAGCCGAGAAGTACCCTGGCCGTTAGTATCTGGTCACGGGTGGTTGCGTGCGTGGAAAGGAAAACGGATATCTTTTTCGCCAGGTCATTTCGCATCTGAAATACCCCCAGAGCCGTCCCGATAATCGGAAATACAAAAAAAATCCACAACCAACCCTTTTGTAAACAACGGGGAAGATTTATAACCCCATCCACGGTTACAGAACGATAGTCTATTCTTTGGATTTCATTCCACCACACCAGACCTAAGCTAACCGCACCAATTAGTATTATGGTAAATACAATCGGCAGAATACTAAAAATATAAATCTCCTCCATTTCACGTTTGAGTAAGGCCAGCATTTTCATATTGTCACCTCCTGAATGGGTTGGGTGCATTCGATAAAAATATCTTCCAGCGTCATCGGGATTTCCGTGCAGGATTCCGGGTGGAAGGTCTCCAATATGGCCCGTTTCTGTTCATTCCAGTTGGCCACCGTCAGGATCATCTCCCGCCCGCTGCCCTGCCGGTTAATGATCTCGGTTAAATACAGATTCGCCGGTGCGGCTTCCGGGAAAATCACCCGCAGTTTTTTCACCCGGCCTTTCAGCTCTTCCAGCCCGCAGTCCACCACCAGCTTGCCCGCCGTTAAAATCCCGATCCGGTCCGCGATCCGCTCCACATCGCTGAGGATGTGCGAACTGAACAGAATCGTCCGCCCGTCCTGCCCGATCAGCTCAATCGCCAGCTCCAGAAACTGCCGCCGGGCGATGGTATCCAGCCCCAGCGTCGGGTCGTCCAGGATCAGCAGCTCCGGCTGGCTCGCCATCGCCAGGGCCAGATTCAACTGGGCCCGCATCCCCGTCGATAATTGCCTGACCTTGCGATTGAGCGGCAGCCGGAACGTCTGCATCAGCTTATCGAAAAATTCCCCGTCCCACCGCCGCGACAAGCTGCGGCACAGGTCCGCCAGCTTGCTCACCTTGTACCCCTGAATCAGGTGATGCCCCTCCGCCACATATCCGATGCGGCCCCGCTCCTCCGCCGTCAGCCGCGAGGCCTCTTTGCCCAGCAGCTTCACCGCCCCCCGCGTCACCGGCTCCAGGCCCAGCAGCATCCGGATAATCGTGGTCTTGCCCGCACCGTTCCGCCCCAGCAGCCCATAGATGCACCCCGGCGGAATCACCAGGTCAATCCCGTCCAGCACGCATCGGCCGTCGTAATATTTCACCAGATTCGACAGGACAATCGCCTCATTGCTCATGCGAACCCTCCGATCCCAGATTAAAAGTATCCATCGTCTGCATAAACCACTCCGTCAATGTTTTCCGGCCAATCTGCATATGCACCGCCTCCACCGCCAGCCGCTCCAACTGCTGGCGGATGATCCTCTCCCGCACTTCCCCGCTCAGGTTGCTGCTAAGCGGGGCGATATAAGCCCCGGCACCGGAACGGGTTACGATAATTTTCTCCTGCTCCAGCGTCCGATACGCCTTGGCAATGGTATTGGGATTGATCAGCAGTTGCCCCGCCAATTGCCGCACCGTCGGCAGCTTCTCCCCCGTTCTGAGCCTCCCCAATGCGATATCCCGCCGGACCTGATCGATGATCTGCTGATACACCGCCCGTTCCGAGGCATGGTCAATCTGTATCTGCATATGATAACCTTCTTACTTGTACTATTACTACTAGTACAATATACCACAAAATTCCCCACTGTCAAATAATCTGCCGATTTTCCGCTAAAATATTTTAGTTTTTTTTGAAAATGGGCATCAAGGTCAAAAATTCTTTGGCGTTTTGTTATTGGGGAGTGAAAGTCGTTTTGGATGTCGCTATTGACTTTTGGCGGGTTCGTCACAAATAACTTGACAAAGAGCGAGGTGGGTTTAAGCTATAGGGAAGGAAGAGATGACGTATCGGCAGTGCGAGTATAAGTTCTTAATTTTCGGCATTTTAAATATAAGGAGATGGTGATGCATATTCCAGGAAGCATGTTGCAGGGTGCGGTATGTCCGGTTACGGCGCTGGTGAGCGGGGCGGGGCTGGGATTGTCGGTGTGGCTGGCGGCCCGGAGTGACCGGCGGCCGAGTGCGGGGCGGTTTGCGGCGGTGACGGCGTTTATTTTCGCCGGTCAGATGCTGAATTTCCCGATTGGGGGGGGCACGTCGGGTCATCTGCTGGGTGGGGTGCTGGCGGCGGCGCTGCTGGGAGTGCCGTTCGGGGTGCTGGCGATGGCGCTGGTTTTGGCGGTGCAGGCGGTGGTGTTTGCGGACGGCGGGATTACGGTTTTGGGGGCGAATATTTTGAATATGGCGATACTGGGGGCGGGAGTGTGGGGATGGCTGAGGGAGCGGCTGGTGGGGTCGGAGACGGGGTTTGGAGTGAGGAAAGCGGCGGTGCTGGCGGCGGCGGCGTGGGGTTCGGTGATGCTGGCGGCGCTGGCGTGCAGTGTGGAACTGGCGGCGGCGGGCACGGCCCGGTTTTCGACGGTGGCGGGGGCTATGCTGGGGACCCATGCGTGGATCGGGCTGGGGGAGGCGGTGATAACGGTATTGGGTTATGCGTTGCTGGCCGGACCGGTGACGGAAGGTGCGAAGCGGAAGGCGGTGTTAGTGCCGCTGTTGGGGGCGGCGGTGATGGCGCTGGTAATCAGCCCCTTTGCCAGCAGCTATCCGGATGGGCTGGAATGGGTGGCGCAGCAGTATCAGTTTTACCGTGAGTCAGCGCCACTGTTTGTCAGCCCGCTGGCGGATTACGGGATTGCGGCGGTGCCGAACGGGCTTTTGTCAACAGCGCTGGCGGGGCTGGCGGGGGTGCTGATTACCTTCGGGCTGGGGTGGGCGGCAGGCCGGGTATGGCAGGTGCAGCGGGTACGAAGCGGAGAAAAGTAATTGGCTATCCGGTTTTTGTATGGCATATTCGGTTTGCTGCTGCTGGCGGGGGGCGTTTCGTGCCAGCGGCACAGTAAGCTGGACGAGCTGATGGAGGAAAATCCGTTTCAAACGGATTTTCAGCCGCCGGCGAAGGACGTGGTGATCGTAAGCTGTGAGTATTACCCGGTGAAGCTGCCGGCGGGCGTGGATGTAAGTTCGTTTGCGTCCTGGCCCGGCGGGAAAGAGAAGGCGGAGGAAGGAAGTGCGGGGTATTTTTCCGCGGAGCAGGTAAAGCTCTGGCGGGAGAACGGTATCGAGGCGGCGGCGGCGCCGGTGGGGCAGTGGGGCTTGCTGCGGGATGAGATAGTGAAGGCGGGCGGAGTGTGTCTGACGCAAATGCGTTCGTATTTTCACAGTATCAACGATGTGGCGGACTATCCGACGTTCTGGAACGGCCAGGAGCGGCCGCTGTTTGTGACGCAGGGGGACGGGTCGCTGCAGGGGTACACGCTGCCGGAGGGGGATTGCCTGTTTGCGGTGCAATGCCGGCCGTGGGAGAACCGGATGTATTCGGAGCAGGTGGAGGTTACAGTTGTCCCGGTATTTCAGGGTGCGGACCGGCAGGAGAAGTATGTGAGGGATGAAGTGGGGGAGTTCAAGCTGATCCGGGAAAATGCGCGGATTCCGCTGGCGGGGATGGAATTGCGAGTCGTGCTGCCGCGCGGGCATTTTCTCTGTCTGGCGGCGTCGCCTGCGAAAGAGATATCGAATCCGGGGGATTTTTTTCTGCGGGGCCATGCGGAGACCACGCAGGATTCGCAGTTTGTGGTGATTTTGGCGCCTTCGATGGAGACCGCGGACGAGCTGAAGGCGAGGATGTCGAATGAGGAGAGAGAGCAGCATTGAGCAGCGAAAAGCAACTGTCCAGGTCGATAGCGGATATTCAGAAGGAATATTATCAGTATCTGTTCAATTGTTCCAGTTTTGGGATCGTCGGAACGGACTGCCAGGGGATGATCGTGAGCTGGAATCTGGCGGCGGAGAAGATATTTCAGGCCGGTTCGGCGCAGATGCTGGGCCGGCATGTGACGTGGATTGTACCGGAAGGCCAGCGGCCGGAGCTGCAGGCCCTGATCGAGCGGGCGGTGATGCAGCGGGAGTCGAACGAACTGGAGGTGGAGCACCGCGACGGGCAGGGGGAACGGATTACGCTGGCGGTGGTGGTGGCGCCGATCCTGGACGAGGCGGGGACGCTGCTGGGGCTGTCGTTCTGGGTCCGGGATATTACCAATCGGAAGACGCTGCAGCGGCAACTGGCGCATGCGGAGAAAATGGCGTCGCTGGGTACGCTGGCCTCGGGGGTGGCGCATCATTTCAATAATATTATCGGGGGGGTGGCGACGTATGTGGATTTTGCGCTGCAGTCCAACAATCCGCAAACGCTGCGGCAGGCGCTGAAAATGACGGCGGAAGCGGCGAACCGGGTCAGCCACATTACCGAATCGCTGCTGACCTTCGCGGAGAAGGATTACCGGCAGTTCGATCTGTCGGATTTAACGGAGGTGCTGCTGAATTTTGCGCATCTGGTGGAGAAGCCGCTGGCGGAGAAGCATATCAAGCTGGAGGTTCAGATTATGCCGGTGCCGATTGTGGAGGTGCCGGGTTCGCGGATTTTGCAGGTGCTGGGGAATCTGCTGGACAATGCGGAGAATGCGATGCCCGGGGGCGGGACGGTGCGGGTCCGGCTGGAACCGAAGGGAGAACAGGTGATGCTGGAATTTTCGGACACCGGCTGCGGGATTCACCCGCGGGACTTGCCGCACATTTTTGAACCTTTTTTTACCACGCGCGGGATTGCCTCGGGGGGAGATCATCCTTCGGCGGGCCTGGGATTATCGGTAGTACATGGCATCCTGGGGGAGCTGGGGGCGAGTATCGAAGCGGCCAGCGAATTGCACCAGGGAAGCACGTTTACCCTGTATTTTCCGGTCCGGCGCAAGTTGGCTTGCGAACCGGGCGGAACGGCCTGAAGACAGTGAGGATTTGCGGGTTAGTGCGCATAAAAAAGGGGGCCTCTGGTTCCATCGAACACAGCAGGCCCCGGTCGAAAGTCCTATACCCTTTTTAACGCTGCGCGGCCTGTGTTTTTGCGGACAGGTACCGCGTTGATTATCGCCGGATCCGACAGGGAAGCCCGCGGAAAGGTTCAGGCTCGGCTGCCGGATCCTGCCAGCCGGAAAAAACTCATCGGCCAATGCCTCAAGTCCTTCGAGCCTCGATTTCCCGTCCTGACGCTTTCGGGAAGCGGCAGGCCGGGAGGGACCGGGCTATCGTAAACACTCGTTGCGAGTGGTGGCTCTCGAAAAGGCCCTCTCATGGTGTAGAGGGCCCGGGCGTGGCAGCCCATGATCCGAGGTTGCAGGAATCAATCTTTTAAGCTCCGGGACAAGGCCCAAACATCAGCGGTTCAGACGTCTGGAAAGACCCATACACACATGGCCAAAGACACGGGTGTTTCCGGACTTATGTCCCTGAAAGCCTCTTTAGCATTAAAATCAACCTCGTTCATTGATTTACTTATGCAAAGGAAGTGTAAAATATAAAACGGGGAGAGGCAAACAGGAGTGCGGTTTTTTTTGAAAATAGCGGCAAGAATTTGTCGGGGAAATGGTTTTACCGGGTTTAGGGGCGGCCGGCGGAGAAATCCGGTTAGTGGGACGCCTGGTTACCATGCTGGATTTTAGCGGCCAGGAGGATATGGCGAAGCTGGTCCACGGACTGGCGATCCAGAAATTCGTTGGTGAAATCAAGCTTAAACCGGCCCCGGAAGTGCAAAATCGCCTGTTTTAAGGAAGGTCGGTCCATCCCTGCAATTTCGCTGACGATTTGATCGGCGTCGATAGTCATTATCATTTGTCTTTCCTTTTCGGGGTTCGATTTTATTTCTAATCCTTGGGTCCATCGGATGTTTGCGGAGGGAACTTTCGCGGAATTTTGCAGGAGGCGGGTGTTGGCGAAAAAACGAACGAAGAAAATTCTTGCTCTGGCGGGAACGTCTGATAACGTAGGGATATGGAACTCAATGAACTGGATTATGAGCTGCCGGAGGAGTTAATCGCCCAGCAGGGGCTGGCGGAGCGGGTACAGTCACGTTTGCTGGTTTTGCAGCGGGGGAACGGGGCAAGGGAGGACCGGTCTTTTGGTGAGATGGGCCGTTTTGTGGGGGGTGGGGATTGTCTGGTGATTAACGACACGAAGGTGATCCCGGCGCGTTTTTTTGCCCGGCGGACGACGGGGGGAAAGATTGAAGGGCTGTTTTTGCAGGAGGCTGGGGGTGGCTGCTGGGAGGTGATGCTGAAGAACGCGGCGCGGTTACGGCAGGATGAGCGATTGGAACTGATTTCTCCTGATGGTGGGGCCGGTCCGGCGGGAACGGAGCCGGTCCTGGTTCAGGTGGTGGAAAACCAGGGGGAGGGGCAATGGCGGCTGCGGCTGGAGAGTGAGGAA